>CAZMSI010000022.1:4636-14391 GCA_964568895.1 uncultured Sideroxydans sp.
CATTCGTCCTGAGCGTAGCGCAGCGAAGTCGAAGGGCTCAGGGTGAACGGTAACTCCAAGATCATTCGTCCTGAGCGTAGCGCAGCGAAGTCGAAGGGCTCAGGGTGAACGGGATGCTCAGGGTGAACGGATGGAGGTATTCATTCCTGTTACCTGCAGGATTCAATGGTTCCCGCTTGCGGCGGTCTGCCCGAAAAGTATCTTTTTTGATTCCTCGCTCACGGTCGGCGCTGAATTGATTTTCGCCGCCAGTTGGTAGGCCCGCTGCACCGCCGGGCGCATCTTGATCGTTTCGAACCAGCGCGCAACATGCGGAAAGTCTTCCAGCCGCTGTCCCTGGCGTTCGTGGGGCACGATCCAGGGATAGATCGCGATGTCGGCGATCGAGTAATCGCCGGCGACGAAGTCCCGGCCTGCGAGCCTGCGGTCCAGCACCCCGTACAGGCGGTTGGTTTCCTTCATGTAGCGCTCGATGGCGTAGGGAATTTCCTCGGGCGCGTAATGGCTGAAATGGTGGTTCTGGCCGGCCATCGGCCCGAGCCCGCCCATTTGCCAGAACAGCCACTGCATGACTTCGAGGCGCTGCCGGGGAGCGGCGGGAAGGAAGCGCCCTGCCTTTTCCGCAAGGTACAGCAGCACCGCGCCCGATTCGAATACCGCGAGCGGTTCGCCGCCGTCCGCCGGCGCGTTGTCGACGATCGCGGGGATCTTGTTGTTGGGGGATATCTTCAGGAATTCCGGCGCGAATTGCTCGCCCTTGCCGATGTTCACCGGCACGATGTTGTAGGGCAGCCCGGCCTCTTCCAGGAAGATGAGGGGCTTGTGTCCGTTCGGCGTGGTCCAGTAATAGAGGTCGATCATTGCAGTGCTTCCGTAACAAGGATTGTGCAGAATGGCGACACGGCCGCAGCATGGCGCAGGCTTATGTTAACCCAACGTCCCAGCCGAGGCGAGGACCGGCCTCCCCCTCCCGGCAAAGCCTAAATTGACAGCCCTGCGCAACGGGCCGAGAATTGGCGAAGGTCGCGCCGCATTTCCGACGAACGCTTGTAATAATCAAGGGGGAAGATTATGGGTAGCGGGATAATGCATAACCGGAAGGGAATGGGAAAGGAGGCGATCCAGGCCTCGATTTCCAATCACCTGATTTATTCCATCAGCAAATACTCCATTAACGCCACCACCCGCGACTGGTTCCTGTCCACGGCCTATACCGTGCGCGACCGCCTGGTCGAGCGCTGGATGGAAACCATGCAGCGCTATTACGAGCACGACGCCAAGCGTATCTATTATCTTTCGCTGGAATTCCTGATGGGGCGCACGCTGAGCAACGCCATGCTGAACCTGGAAATGGACCAGCAGGCGAAGGAGGCGCTGTACGAGCTGGGACAGCAATTCGAGGCGGTGGCCGAGATCGAAGCGGATGCGGCGCTGGGCAACGGCGGGCTGGGCCGCCTGGCGGCATGTTTCCTCGATTCGATGGCGACGCTGGACCTGCCCTGCTACGGCTACGGCATCCGCTACGAATACGGCATGTTCCGCCAGAGCATCGAGAGCGGCAGGCAGGTGGAGCACCCGGACAACTGGCTGCGCTACGGCAACCCGTGGGAGTTCCCGCGTCCCGAACTGCTGTACCCGGTGAAATTCTACGGCCGTGTGGTCGAATACAAGCATGAAGACGGACAGGTGCGGCACCACTGGATCAATACCGACGATGTGATGGCGATGGCGTATGACACGCCGATCCCCGGCTACGGCGGCAGGACCGTCAACAATATGCGGCTGTGGGCGGCCAAGTCCTCGCGCGATTTCGACCTGTGCTATTTCAACGAGGGCAATTACATCCAGGCCGTTGCCGACAAGAACGAATCGGAGAACCTGTCCAAGGTGCTGTACCCGGACGACTCTACCGAGATGGGGCGCGAGCTGCGCCTGAAGCAGCAGTATTTCTTCGTCAGCGCCTCGCTGCAGGATATGCTGTTCCGCTACAAGAAGAATCATCCGAGCTGGGCGCAACTGCCGGACAAGGTTGCCGTGCAGTTGAACGATACCCACCCCTCGATCGCCATTGCCGAGATGATGCACCTGCTGATCGACGTCTATCACCTGCCGTGGGACGAGGCGTGGGGAATGACCACGCGCATTTTTTCCTACACCAACCATACGCTGATGCCGGAGGCGCTGGAGACCTGGCCGCTGGCCATGTTCGAGAGCCTGCTGCCGCGCCACATGCAGATCATCTACGAGATCAATTACCGTTTCCTGCAGCAGGTGAAGCACCAGTTCCCGGGCGACAGCGAGTTGCTGAGCCGGCTTTCGCTGATCGACGAGAGCGGCGAGCGCCGCATCCGCATGTCGCACCTGGCCATCGTCGGCAGCCATGCGGTGAACGGCGTTGCCGCGCTGCACACCGAGTTGATGAAGCGCACCATTTTTGCCGATTTCGAGCACGTCACGCCGGGCAAGATCATCAACATGACCAACGGCGTGACGCCGCGCCGCTGGCTGAACCAGGCCAATCCGGGGTTGTCGTCGCTGATCACCGAACATATCGGCAAGGACTGGCTGACCGATCTCGACCAGTTGCAGCAGTTGCGCGGCCTTGCGGATGACGACGGGTTCCAGCAGCGCTTCCATGCCGTCAAGCAGGCCAACAAGGAGCGCCTGGCCGGGATGATAAAAGAGCAGCTCGGCATCGAGGTCGATCCCGCCTCGCTGTTCGACATCCAGATCAAGCGCATCCACGAGTACAAGCGCCAGTTGCTCAACCTGCTGCATGTGGTCACGTTGTATAACCGCATCCGCACGGGCTCCCATCCCGATCCCGTGCCGCGCACCGTGATCATCGCGGGCAAGGCCGCACCCGCCTATACCATGGCGAAGCTCATCATCCGGCTGATCAACGATGTTGCCGAGATCGTCAACAACGACCAGCGGATAGGCGGCAAACTCAAGCTGGTGTTCATCCCCAATTACGATGTTTCCAATGCCGAGCGCATCGTCCCGGCGGCGGACCTTTCCGAGCAGATATCCACTGCCGGTACGGAAGCCTCCGGCACCGGCAACATGAAGCTGGCGCTGAACGGGGCGCTCACCATCGGCACGCTGGACGGCGCGAACATCGAGATCCGCGAGGAAGTGGGCGCGGAGAATTTCTTCCTGTTCGGCATGACTACCGAGGAGGTCGAGGATCTGCGCCGCCAGGGATACGACCCCACCGCCTGCTATCACGGCAATGCCGAGCTGAAGCAGGCGCTGGACATGATTGCCACCGGCTATTTTTGCCCGGAAGAACTGACCTGCCATCAACAGGTCGTCGATGCGCTGCTCGGGGGCGACCACTTCCTGCTGCTGGCGGATTACGCATCCTATGTCGCCTGCCAGGACAAGGTGGGCGAGCTGTTCTGCAACCGCAAGGAATGGATCAAGCGCGCCATCCTCAATGTCGCGGGGATGGGCAAGTTTTCCAGCGACCGCACCATCCGGGAATATGCCAAGCACATCTGGGATGTCGCGCCGATCACGCCGAAACCATCCAGAAAAACCAAATAACAGGCAGCCCATGCAGACACCCGATACCGGCACGAGGAACACTTCGGCTCAGGACCTGCGCGATGCGCTCGACGCGAAAGAATTCGTCGTGCACCGGGATGCAGAAATGCTGGCGGCGACAGTTGCGCAGCGCATTGCCGCGCTGGCGGCACAGGCGATCGCCGCACGCGGCGCTTTCCGCATCGCGCTGGCCGGCGGCAACACCCCGCGCCGCTGTTACGAACTGTTGCGCGACATGGCTGTCGACTGGCAGCGGGTGCATGTCTATTACGGCGACGAGCGCTGCCTGCCGCGCGGCGATCCCGGGCGCAACGACAGCATGGCGCAGCAGGCCTGGCTCGACCATGTCGCCGTGCCTGCGGACAACGTGCATGCGATACCGGCCGAGCTGGGCGCAGAGGCTGCCGCAGCGGAATACGCGAAGCTGCTGGAGCCTGCCTTGCCGCTCGATATAGTATTGCTGGGCATGGGCGAGGACGGACATACCGCCAGCCTGTTCCCCGGCAATCCGGCGACGGAACAGGGCGATGCGGTGGTGGCCGTATTCGACGCGCCCAAGCCGCCGCCGCAGCGGGTATCGCTGGGCATGCCAACGCTGAACGCGGCGCGGGAGAAAATATTTCTTGTCGCAGGAGAAGGAAAGCGCGAGGCGCTGGGAAAGATCGCGCGCGGCATTGCATTACCTGCCGCACGTATTGCGAGGGCGGAGTGGCACGTCGACGGTGCCGCCCTGCCCGGTGAAATTGTTTCGGGGGACTGAACACAGGAGGATGACATGCAGATCGGGATGATTGGGTTGGGGCGTATGGGTGCGAACATGGTGCGGCGATTGCAACTGGCCGGGCACCAGTGCGTGGTGTTCGACCGCAGCAGCGAGGCGGTGCAGGCGCTGGCGCAGGAAGGCGCGACGCCCGCCGACAGCATCCAGGATTTCCTGGACAAGCTGAGCGCGCCGAGGGCGGTGTGGCTGATGCTGCCCGCCGCAGTGGTGGACAGCAGCATCGCCGAACTGACGCCGTTGCTGGCGGCCGGCGACATGGTCATCGACGGCGGCAACTCCTACTACAAGGACGACATCATGCGCGCACGGCAGCTCGCCACGAATTCCATCCATTACGTCGACGTCGGCGTGAGCGGGGGCGTGTGGGGACTGGAGCGGGGTTATTGCCTGATGATCGGGGGCGACCATGATGCGGTCTCGCATTTGCAGCCGGTGTTTGCCGCGCTGGCGCCGGGCGTTGAGACGGCGCCGCGCACCGACGGGCGCAGCGGCACGCCGAACTCCGCCGAAAACGGCTACCTGCATTGCGGGCCGGCGGGCGCCGGGCACTTCGTCAAGATGGTGCACAACGGCATCGAGTATGGCCTGATGGCGGCCTACGCCGAGGGTTTCAATTTATTGCGTCATGCCAACGTGGGCGGCGTGTCGCGCCAGGCCGATGCCGAAACCACGCCGCTGCGCGATCCGGCAGAGTTCCGCTACGACATCGATGTGGCCGAGGTGGCCGAGCTGTGGCGCCGCGGCAGCGTGGTGGGTTCGTGGCTGCTCGACCTGACCGCGCATGCGCTGCAGGGCGATCCCGGCCTGAACAATTTCAGCGGGCGGGTATCGGATTCCGGCGAGGGCCGCTGGACCAGCATCGCCGCGATCGAATCCGGCACGCCCGCGCCGGTGCTGACGGCCGCGCTGTTCAACCGTTTCTCTTCGCGCGGCGAGGCGGATTACGCGGACAAGCTGCTGTCCGCGCTGCGCTTCGAATTCGGCGGCCATCACGAGAAGAAATAATAGACCGGGCAAAATGGTAATCGCAATCAAGTAGCTCGTGCGGGGCCGCGGCAAGGGGTTGGCGGCAGTATTGTCCATGTTATGTCGGACCCGCAGTAACCCAAAATCGCGACTACAGTGCTAAAATGCACGCAAAAGATTTACCTCGCATTCACGATCATATAAAAACACAACAATCGACCATCATGAAAAAGAATACTCTGAACCCGCTATTCGACAAGGATCTGAACCACGTAGGATGGATTGATTCGAATTCACAAATTTTCGATGCCGGCATGAACTGGGTTGCGTTCGTCGTCAATGACCATGCCTGGTCTGCCAGCACCATCCACTGGCTTGGCCCGGTGAAAAATATGTCATGCATGGATGCCCTCGGCAAGCCGGTCGCATGGAACCCGAAGGCCGGCGTCTCCACCATCCATCCCCCGGTACGTCCGCCGCGCGCCACGCCGGTTGAGCCTCCGCCCCGTCCACGCAAGCGGGCCGTGCCTGCATCTCCCGCCAGGCCCGCAGCACCTTCACGCGGCTGGTCTATCCTCTCCTTCGAGCAGTGGCTGTTGCAATAGGTGCTTTCGTGCAGTTCCGGGAAGTGGCGCCCTCACCAGCCTGTTTGATGCAATCTGCTCGTTACGACACGAGCATTTTTTCAAATTCTTCCTCCGGAACCGGAACCGAATAGAAATTGCCCTGGGCGTAATCGCAACCAAACGCGACCAGCAGGTCGCGTTGTTCCTGCGTCTCCACCCCTTCGGCGATGGTCTTGATCCCCAGTTTGTGCGACATGACGATGATCGCCTCGGTCAGCGCACGGTCGCTCTCGTTCTCGATCAGGTGATTGACGAACGAACGGTCTATCTTGAGATAATCGATGTCGAATTGCTTCAGATAGGAAAGCGAGGAAAATCCCGTACCAAAGTCGTCAATCGACACCTCGATTCCACGGGTGCGGCATTCAAGCAGGCATTGGTTCACCGCTTCGGATTGCTTGAGCAGCAGTCCCTCCGTGATCTCTATGGCGATACTGTTGCCGGGCAGGCCCGCACCAAATATCACCTCCATGAAGTCTGTCGCATCCCGGTCAAACTGGAGCGGCGAGCGATTGACGCTGACCTGCACGATGCGCCCCAATCGCCGGTGCCAGTCGGCAACCGCAGAAACGGCCTGGATGAGAACCCAGTCGCCGATATCGTGGATCAGTCCGAATTCTTCCGCCAGGGGAATGAATACGGCAGGGCTGATCATGCCACGTGCCGGATGATGCCAGCGCAGCAGGGCCTCGGCCTTTTCGATGCGTCCGTTGGTGAGATCCATGATCGGCTGGTAATAGACTTCCATTTCCCCTCGGGTGAGCGCAAAGCGCAGCTCGGTAGTCAACTCGAGCTTGTTTTGCGCCTCGACCTGCATTGAGCGGGTGAAGTAGCCAAAGCGGTTGCGCCCCGCCATCTTCGCTGCGTACATCGCCTGGTCGGCATGCTTCATCAACTCGTCCGCGTTCCCGGCATCATTCGGGTACAACGCAATCCCGATACTGGCGCCGGTATATGCGGCATTGCCGCCGCCAAGCTCTATCGGCATGGACAATGTACGAAGAATGTCCTGTGCAATGCGCTCAAGGTGCACGTGCTCGCCGAACTCGGGCAGTATCAGCGTAAATTCGTCCCCGCCCAGGCGCGCTACAGTATCCGTTTCGCGTACGCAATCGCCGATGCGCCGCGCGACCTCCGCCAGCAGTACGTCCCCCTTGGCATGCCCAAGCGTGTCGTTGACCTCCTTGAAATGGTCAAGGTCGAGAAAAAACAGTGCCAGCGACCTGCCCGTGCGATGTATCTTCTTGATCTCCTGCTCCAGCCGGTCAAGAAACAGGCGGCGGTTAGGCAGGCCGGTCAATGAATCGAAGTTGGCCTGCTCCCAGATCAACTCATCGGATTTCTTCTTCTGCGATATGTCGGAGAATATTGCAATCCGGTGGCTCACCTGGCCGTCATCGTCGAAAACAGTATCAATGGTCAACCACTTCGGGTATTCCTCGCCGCTCTTGCGCCGGTCCCATATCTCACCCGACCATTTTCCGGTGGCGTTAATTTCGTTCCACATGGACTGATAGAACCCCTCTTCGTGACGGCCCGATTTCAGAATACCGGGGGGGGTCCCGATCACCTCTTCCATGGAGTAGCCGGTGATCATGGTGAAAGCCGGATTGACGAACTGGATCAAATTGTCCGCATCGGTAATCATCATGCCTTCACTACTGTTCTCATAGATGGAAGCAGCCATCCGCAGGGAGTTTTCTGCAGCCTTGCGCTTGACTTCCCGGTCAAAATTATCCAGCGCAAAGGAGATGTCACTCGACATCTCTTCCAGCAACTCAATGGATGCCTTATCAAAAGCTCCGACTCGCCGGTGGTAAACCGAAAGCACCGCGTAAGGCTTGCCGCCGCGTGTTATCGGGAATGCCGCCCCGGATTGCCAGTTTTTATCTGAAATCAGCTTTTCCCATGGCACCATGGCGGCAGAAGAAAAGTAGTCATTGATGATGCATGACCGATTCTCGCGGTATGCGACGCCGATCTGACCGCGACCTTCCGGAACATCGGCACGAGGTGAAACAACAATGTTTTCCAGATAATCCTGTCCGCTGCCGTAACTGGCGGCCGGGAAAAACAGATTGTCCTGTTCATTCAGTCGTGCCACCCAGGCCATGCTTAGCCCTCCGAATTCGACTGCGCAACGACAGACCAGCGGGAATAGCTGGTCTTCCCGTTCCATGCGCACGATGGCCTGGTTGATTTCGCTCAGCGCCTTGTACAGCCTGCCCATATGCCTGGCCCTGGAAGACTCCGTTTTGCTGCGCAGGGCAAAGTACAGAAGAAAGGTGCTCATCGCGGCAAAGACAAAAAATATCACTGCAAATTGTGCGATAAAATTTTTCTGGTATCGATACACGGGTTCCAGGCTGACATGCATCAGCAGTGTTGCCTCATCCCGATATCCGTATTCAATCGGGGTTTTTAATTCGAGAATGTGCTTGTCTGCGGAAGCGCGCACATAGTCCGCCAAATGGAAATGGTTGGGCGCAACCAGATGCAGCTCGACAATGTTATTGTTTGCCTCAGCGTATGCCTTGAACAGGGATTGGATGTTCTGGTAATTGCCGAGATTCAACTCCATGGATGCAAATCTGGAAATCAGCTGCAATTGGTGATTTGCCGAATCCCGCGCAAGGGACAAGTCATCATTTAAATCGTTTTTCAGCACAACGACCGATATTGCCGTCAGCACTGCCAGGCAAATAGTGAAAGGCAACCATGGCGACTTCTCGAGGAAGTACCTGGAGAACCTGGACATTTAGCGTGCCCCGGATCCGGATGCCGGCTGGTGCATCATCAGGGCACGCAGGGTATCGTAATCGCTGTCTTCGGCGCGCACCAATGCGGTCATCTCCGGATGAATTGCGGTCATGATTGACGGGCCTTGCGGCAGGACGTTCAGTTGCAGGATTATGCTGCGCAGTTTGTCGACCAGGGGAGCGGGAAGCGCAGCACTTGCCACGAGCACATGATCGGCCACCAGCGGCAACTCGGCCAGGGCCCGCAGGCCTTTGGGCCTGAATTTCTCGAAGACCTCACGTTTCACCGCCCCTGCATCGCAGTCGCCGGCGAGCACCCCCAGCGCGACGTTTTCGTGGCCCTCCAGGGATTTGTAACTGCCCAGGCTGCCCAGTGGGACGCCCGCTTGCTCAAGCATGAGCTGGGGCAATATACGGCTCATGGTGGAGTTTGGATCCCCGAAGTAAAAGCACCTTCCCTTCAAATCCTCGATCTTCCGGATCGGGCTGTCTTTGCGAACGATGATCTCCCCCCTCAGGTATGGGCTATGATTTATTACCTGTCGCGCCAACAGCGGCCTTTGCCCGTACCGGGCGACCATCTCCACATAGGAGGCCGGTCCCATATAGGCAATATCAATGGTGCCGTCCGCTATGGCATCGATGTGTCGGGCGTAGTCCTCGCCAACGCGTACTTGTACCGGCCGTCCGATGGAGCGGGCAATATAATTGGCCAAGGGCGTAAAGCGGGTGATTAATTCGTCATGAGGGAGATATGGATGAACACCGAGTATCAGCGGCTTTTGCCCTGAAGGCTCGGCTGCACAGGCTGGAATCGCCAATATGCACAATGCAAACAAAAAGAATCTGGCCAGATTATGCATCGATATTCCCGGATTGCAGGGGGCATGCCTCCATTACGCTGCTGCTCAGTACGCCTAATGTAGTTTTGGCTCCGGCGTAACCTGCTGCGCAGGTTAGCCTTCACCGAAACTACGCTTCATCTCAATTCGCCTAATGTAGTTTTGGCTCCGGCGTAACCTGCTGCGCAGGTTAGCCTTCACCGAAACTACGCTTCATCTCAGTACGCCT
>CAZMSI010000023.1:0-14334 GCA_964568895.1 uncultured Sideroxydans sp.
AATCCGGCCTTGCCAGGCCGGACAGCAGGCTTATCAGCGTGGTCTTGCCGGCGCCGTTGGGACCGAGCAGGCCGAAGAATTCGCCCGCCTCGATGCGCAGGTCTACGTTGTCGAGCGCCCGCAGGTCGCCATAGCACTTGCATGCCTGGCGGACGTCAACAGCTGCATGCATCGATTCAGGTCTGCGCCGAAGCGTCGACGCCCAGCGGAAGCAGTTCCTCCACACCATACAGGTGCGCCAGGGACAGCAGGTTTTCCGGGATGTGCGAGAAATGCAGGCTCACCTTGTTGCGCCGCGCTTCGCGCAACCAATTCAACATCAGGCTGACCGCAGAAGAATCGACCGCCTCGACCGCCGACATGTCGATCTCCAGCGCACCGTCTGCACCTGCCTGCAAGCCGCCGTCATACAGCGCCTTGACCGTATCCAGCGTCAGCGGACCGGACAACACCAGCCTGTCGCCATCGCGAGCAATCACCTGGAATTCGCCTTTTGTGACGACGAATTGGACATGGCCTCGTTCTTGTCGGTCAGCGTCTTGATCAGGCCATCGATCCCGGACTGCTGAATCTGTTCGTTGAACGTACCGCGATAGGTGGTGACCAGGCTGGCGCCCTCCACTGACAGATCGAACGCCTTCCAGCCGCTGTCGGTCTTTTCCATTTCGTAATCGACCGCGACCGGCTGCTCGCCCGGCTTGATGATCTGCGTCTTGACCGTCACCTCATCGTCGCCGGGCTGCATTCTAATCGGCTCGATCTTTACAGTCTGATCCTTGTAACGGGTAAAGGCGCTGGTATAGGTGCGCACCAGCAGCGTGCGGAATTGATCCACCAACTGTTGGCGCTGTTCCGGGGTTGCCCTGCGCCAGCCGCGCCCCACCGCCAGCCGCGTCATGCGTTCGAAATCGAAATGCGGCAGCACCTTGGCATCCACCAGTGCCAGTATCTTCTGCTGGTT
Organism: uncultured Sideroxydans sp.; assembly: GCA_964568895.1. GTDB lineage: Bacteria > Pseudomonadota > Gammaproteobacteria > Burkholderiales > Gallionellaceae > RI-121. Next base: position 962 of record CAZMSI010000023.1, read on the forward strand.
GCCGGCCTGGATATCCTTGTCCGTCTTGACGATCTTCAGCACGTCGTCGACCGTGCTCCGGATCAGCACGTCCGGATCGGGCATGTCCGCGCTGGCTCCCATTGCCGTAGCGGAAAGCAGCAGACCAAACAACAAAGCCATTATTCTTTTCATGATCGCTCCATCAAGTACGTTCATCAATCACTTGGAATTGCCGCTCTCGGATGCCTTGCTGTACAGGAATTTCCCGATCAGGTTCTCCAGCACCATGGCGGATTGGGTGTGCTTCAATTCATCCCCATTCTTCAGCATCTTGTCCTCGGCGCCTGGCGACAGCCCGATATACTGCTCGCCCAGCAGACCGGAAGTCAGGATGCTGGCAAAGGTATCCTTCGGGAATTTGTAGCGCTGGTCGATGCTCATCGTTACCTTGGCCTCGTAGCGGTTGGTATCCAGGGTGATTCCGGTCACCCGTCCCACCAGTACGCCTGCGCTCTTGATCGAGGCCTTCGGCTTGAGTCCGCCGATATTGGTAAAATAGGCATCCAGCTGATAAGTATCAGACACGTTATAAGTACTCAGGTTCCCCACCTTCATCGCCAGGATCACCAACGCGGCGAGGCCTGCCACCACGAATGCGCCCACCCACAGATCCAGTGTGGTCCGTTCCATAATCAACTCCCTCGAAACATGAATGCAGTCAGAATAAAATCCAGGATCAGTATCGCCAGCGACGATTCCACCACGGTGCGCGTGGTGGCGCCGGAAACACCTTCCGCGGTGGGCGGCGCATCGTAGCCCTCGAACAGCGAAATTGCGGTCACCGCCACACCGAACACCACGCTCTTGATGACACCGTTCATGATGTCATGCTGGAAATCCACGGCCGATTGCATCTGCGACCAGAACGAACCCTCGTCCACCCCGATCAACACCACGCCAACCACGTAGCCGCCGAATACGCCCATGGCGGAAAACAGCGCAGCCAGCAACGGCATCGAGATCACCCCGGCCCAGAAGCGCGGCGCCACTACGCGCGCAATCGGGTTCACCGCCATGATCTCCATCGCATCGATCTGCTCGGTCGCCTTCATCAGTCCGATCTCGGCAGTCATCGCCGAGCCTGCGCGGCTGGCAAACAGCAGTGCGGCCAGCACCGGTCCCAGTTCGCGCACCAGGGAGAGCGCCACCAGCGAACCCAGCGCCGACTCCGAGCCGTAGCGCTTGAGCGTCTCATAGCCCTGCAGACCGAGCACCATTCCGACGAAGGTGCCGGCCACCAGAATGATGATCAGCGACATCACTCCGGTGAAAAACATCTCGCGCACCGTGAGGCGGAAACGGCGGAAGCTGGTTCCGGAATAGAACAGCGTCATCAGGAAGAAGCGCGCGGCATAACCCAGACGCCATACAGCATCCACGCTGCGATGCCCGATTGCTCTTATATTTTTCATAACTGGCATTTTCAAGCCCGCACGTTCAAGTCTTTTTTATAATCGCCGTCCGGATAGTGGAACGGGATCGGCCCATCCATTTCCCCGTGGACGAACTGGCGCACAAAGGCCTCTCCGGAAGCCTTGATGTCTTCAGCCGTTCCTTCCGCAATGATTGCGCCGTCGGAAACGAAATAAACATAGTCAACGATCTTGAGCGACTCCTGTACATCATGGGTCACTATGATAGAGGTTGCACCCAGCGCATTATTCAGGCGACGAATCAACTGTCCCACCACCGTCAGCGAAATCGGGTCCAGGCCGGCAAATGGTTCATCGTACAGGATCAGCATCGGATCCAGTGCGATGGTGCGCGCCAGCGCCACGCGCCGCGCCATGCCGCCCGACAGTTCGGTCGGCATCAAATCCTGCGTGCCAAACAACCCTACCGCATGCAGCTTCATCATCACCAGGTCGTGGATGATGTTTTCCGGCAGGTCGGTATGCTCGCGCATCTGGAACGCCACATTGTCATATACCGTCATGTCGGTAAACAGCGCGCCGAACTGGAACAGCATGCCCATCTTGCGGCGCATCGCGTACAGCCCTTCCTGGTCCAGCTCATGGATGATCTGGCCATCGATTCTCACATAACCCCGCGTCGGCTTGAGCACCCCGCTGATATGCCGCAGTATTGTCGTTTTGCCGCAACCGCTCAGTCCCATGATGGCAATCAGCTTTCCCCTGGGGAAAGTCATGTTGATGCCCTTCAGAATGGGGCGGCTGTCATAGGCGAAATTGACGTCGCGGAGTTCGACCAGTGCTTGCGATGACACTTCCAGGGGACCTCTGATTTATCAGGGGCGCCATTCTAAACTACCCCCCCACAAGTCACAACCCGGGACGATCGGGGATTCCTTGGTCCTTTTGGCATATTGAGCTAATGGCAAATGCAGGCTATCCTGCGCAATCAAACCTATCCGACAGCCTAATGGACACAGCGAACGTAAACAATCTCCGCGATGGAACAGCCACTCCCAGCCTGCTCATCGTAGACGACGATCCGCTCATTCGCGACTCGTTGACCCTCTCGCTTTCCGGAGAATTCGACGTTTATGCCGCGGAAAGCCGCAGCCAGGCTGTAGCCTTGCTGCGCGACATGCCGGCCCCACCGCAATTGGCGTTGGTCGATCTCGGCCTGCCGCCGTTCCCGCACCGCCCGGAAGAAGGATTTCACCTGATCGCCGAATTGCTCGCGCATTCGCCGCAGATCAAGATCCTGGCCCTGTCCGGACAGAACGAAGAGTCCAACGCGCGCCATGCGCGCGCGCTCGGCGCACTGGATTTCATCTCCAAGCCCTGCAAGCCCGAACTGATCCTGCAACAGTTGCGCGATGCGCTGGCCATCCACGACACCGTGCCGCCAGACGATTCCGGCAGCAAGGAATCCCTGCTCGGCATCATCGGCCAGAGCGATCTGATACACGCAATGCGCAACCAGATCGTGATGTATGCCAACACGCCTTTCCCGGTGTTGATCGAAGGCGAATCGGGCAGCGGCAAGGAACTGGTTGCCGCAGCACTGCAAATGCTCAGCGCCAACAGCAGTTCCCCCTACCTGATTTTCAACTGCGCCGCCGTTTCGCCCAACCTGCTCGAAGCCTCGTTGTTCGGCCATGCCAAAGGCTCCTTCACCGGAGCATCGAGCACAACCACCGGCTATTTCGAGGATGCCGGCGACGGCACCCTGTTCCTCGACGAGATCGGCGAATTGCCTCTCGAGCTGCAATCCAAGCTGCTGCGCGTGCTGGAAAACGGCGAATACCAGCGCGTCGGCGAGACCTCGACACGCAAAAGCAATGCCCGCATCATCGCCGCCACCAATCGCAACCTGCGCCAGGAAGTTCGCGCCGGCAACTTCCGCACCGACCTGTATCATCGTCTCAGCGTATTCACCGTGCAGGTTCCACCGTTGCGCGAACTGGGCGCAGACAAGTTTCTGCTGCTCGGTTATTTCCGCGGTTTTTACGCCGAGCAGGCGAAAAACACGCCATTCGAACTGGACTCTTCCGCGCTGCACATATGGGAGCAGTACCCGTTTCCCGGTAACACGCGCGAATTGCGCAACATCGTCATCCGCCTCGCCACCAAGTATCCGGGCCAGACCGTCAGCAGCGCGCAACTGGAAGCTGAACTGGATCTGTCGCCCCCCGCCAGCATGGGCGGCGCCGAGGCCGACCCGCAAAAGCAGGCACGCTTGGCATTGCAGCAGGCGGACTTCAATCTGGACGCCGTACTGATGGGGCAGGAGCGCCTGTACATCGACGCAGCACTGGACATCGCGCAGAACAATGTCAGCGAGGCGGCCAAGCTGCTCGGCATCAACCGCACCACGCTATACAGCCGCATGGAATCCCTGCAAAAATACATGACCAGAAAAAATGATAGCGGAGAACAATAAATAATGTACCTGGAACATTTCGGTCTTGACGAACCTCCGTTCAAGATTACCCCGATCACTGATTTTTTCTTTGCCGGCTCCAGCCGCGGCGAGATACTCGAAGCGCTGATTTACGCCATCACCTCCAGCGAAGGCATCATCAAGATCACCGGCGAGGTCGGCAGCGGCAAGACCATGCTGTGTCGCATGCTGCTGGAGCGCCTGCCCGCCCAGGTAGAACCGGTGTATCTGGCCAACCCCAGTTTGTCGCGCGAGGAAATGCTGTATGCCATCGCCGACGGCCTCGGCCTAGACCTGGAGGGCCAGCGCGTCAACGTCATCCTGCAAACCCTGCAGACCCTGCTCGAACAGAAGGTCCAGCAAGGCAAGCGCGTGGTGATCCTGGTGGACGAAGCGCACGCCATGCCGCTGGACACGCTGGAAGAGTTGCGCCTGCTTTACAACATGCAGGTCGGCGACCACAAGTTGCTGCAGATCGTGCTGTTCGGCCAGCCCGAACTGAACGACAAGCTTGACCAGCCCAACATGCGGCAACTCAAAGATCGCATCGTGCATCACTTCATCATGCTGCCGCTGTCGAAGAACATCATCGAGTCCTATCTGATGTTCCGCATGCGCGCCGCCGGATATCGCGGGCCGGACATATTCTCCGCCAGTGCCATCAAACTGATCGGCAGCGCCTCGCACGGCCTGATGCGGCGCGTCAACATCCTCGCCGACAAGGCGTTGCTGGCTGCCTTCGTCGCCAACACCCACAACATCGACACGCCACACGTGCAAGCCGCCATACGCGACAGCGAACTCTCGCCCAAGCGGAAAAACAACAAGGCCTTCGCCGTGCTGGGCGGCATAGCTCTGGCAACCATCGTCCTGGCGGGCATCGGCTGGTCGCTGGTCGGCCGCTACATCAGCCCGGACGCCGCACCGCAAAACCATCGCATGGCCGCCCCGGCCCCGGCCGCCTCAACTGGAACCACTGCCGCGCCACCGGCTCCCACATCTGGGACAGCGGCAACGCAAAGCACACCGATAGCCGCACAGACCACCCCGCATGCGCCGCCCACCGCCACAACACCTGCCGCAACAACGCTTGCCACTCCGAAGCCAGCCAGCGCGGCGCCACCCAAACCGGTTCCTCCAGCCCCAACGACCAGTGCGGCATCGCCCAAGCCTGTCCCACAAACAACCAAACCCGCCCCGGCGCCGCTCAAAGGTATACTCTCCAAGCTGCCGCCACTGCTGACCCAGCGCCTTGAAGCGGCGCAGAATATGCTCGCCAGGCACGACAACAGTGTTAGCATTCAACTGTATTACACAGAGAACGTACGCCCGGCCCGCATGGAACGCTTTCTGCAGCGCGCGAAAAATCTGGGCGTACTGAACGAAATATATATATTACCGATCAAGATCAAGGACAAAGAGGGCTTTCGCGTACTGTACGGCAGCTATCCGAACATTGAGTCCGCGCGCGCCGGTATAAAACAATTGCCGAAACGTTACCAGAGTGCCTTCGCCTCGACGCTGTATATGCCGGAAACCGCACAAACTTCCCCGTAAATACGCGGGATGGCGTATTGAGCGCAACGGGTAATAATGCTAGGCTTGAGCCGATTCAGAAAATTATTTAAATAGGGACAGTAAAATGCGACAGGGGAACGTATTTCTGCTATCGGCATGCGTGCTATTAAGCGCTTGCGGCACGCAACCGCTCAAGCCGTCCAGCCAGCACCTCATGCGCGAAAGCGTAAAAGCCCCGGCCAGCGCCGACATTCCCCCTCCGGTTACACACAGCATTCCCCTGCCGCCGCCCAAAGCTTCACCCAAAGTCGAGACCTACAGCGTAGTCGTCACCAACACCTCGGCACAGCAAATCCTGTTTGCACTGGCGCGCGATGCCAAGGTCAATCTCGATATCTATCCCGGCATCCAGGGCAACGTCACCATCAACGCGATCAACCAGACCCTGCCGCAAATCCTGGATCGCATCTCCAGACAGATCGACATGCGCTACGAGATCGACGGACCGAACCTGTCGGTAATGCCGGACACGCCCTACCTCAAGCAATACAAGATCGACTACGTCAACATGTCGCGCGATACAAACAGCTCCATCAATACCAACGCAACGGTGGGCGGAGCTGTATCAACTACTGGGGGGGGCAACGCTGGAGGTAGTAATTCAAGCCTTGCTATCAAGGATGCTTCCAAGAACAACTTCTGGGACACTCTTATCAAGAACATCAAGGACATCCTGCGCGAAACCGATCAAGATGTCCTGCTGGGAGGCAGAGACTGCGGAGGAGTACAGACCAACTCCCAGCCCCAAGCTGGCAACCAGGGAAACCCCCAGGCTACGGGAGCACAACCTGTTGAACAGCAATCCGATCAACAACGTGATTGCAAGAGCTACAAAACAGTACAGAAGGCAACGGTAATCGCCAATCCGGAAACCGGCATCATCACCGTACGCGCCACTGCCAAACAGCATGCAAAAGTCCAGCAGTTCATCGACCAGGTAATGGCCAGTGCGCGGCGCCAGGTCATGATCGAGGCGACCATCGCCGAAGTAGAACTATCCGATCATTACCAGCAGGGCATCGACTGGAGTCTGGCGCACCTCGGCCGCGCGGGCTTCACCATTAACCAGACCGTGGGTGGCTCACTGACCGCTCCCGCTCAAAGTCTGCTTTCTCTCGGCTATACCAACACCAATTCGGCCAACGGCAGCATCACCGCACTGATCAATCTGCTCGACACCTTCGGTACGGTCAAGGTGCTATCCAGCCCCAAGCTGTCGGTGCTCAACAACCAGACCGCCGTGCTGAAAGTGGTCGACAACGAGGTCTACTTCACCATCAAAGCTGACACGACCGCTACGGCCAATGTGGGATCCACGACCACTTACACCACCACACTCAATACCGTTCCGGTCGGCTTTGTAATGAACGTGACGCCGGAAATCAGCGACAACGGCGAAGTCATACTTAATGTGCATCCGAGCATTTCACGAATCAACGGCTATGTTGATGACCCCAACCCATCACTTAAGAAAAGTGCAACTAATGGCTTTACTCAAGATATTGTTAGCCAGATACCCGTTATCCGAACCCGCGAGATGGAATCCATGCTGCGCATCCAGGACGGCAACATTGCGGTAATGGGCGGACTGATGGAAGATTCCTTGCAAAATACCAATGACACCATTCCGGGCCTCGCCAAAATCCCAGCCGTTGGTCAACTTTTTCAAAATAAAGATGATCAGAACACAAAAAGAGAGCTGGTGGTATTCCTGCGCCCCGTGATCATCAGGGACGCCAGCATTAGCGGCGACTTCAGCCAATTCAGGAATACACTCCCGGATCAGAATTTTTTCAGGGCGAAGCCGGAACAAGACAGCGGCGCCCATTAACCAAAGGTCACGGTCATGAGCCTATTGCTCGATGCTCTCAAGAAGGCCGGACAAGACCGGCAACACAATACTGCGGGACAGCAAGCGCCCCGCACTGCGGCCGCTCATGCCAGGCCCAAAGCTGAGGCAGCACGAGATGTCGGGAGAAAATTGTTTGCCGCCAAAAAAATCGCCCCAGTCCTCGGCAGGATACAACTGGGCATCATTCCCATCGCGCTGATCGGCGGCACCGTGCTTGCCACCGCCTATGGAGCCTACCTCTGGTACGAACTCACGCCGCACCGGCCGGCAACACGGCCGGTTCCGCCGCCGCATCAAACTGCACCACCACCAAGTCCTCCCGCGCCGCCACTGACGCTGACGCCGCCTGCGGTACCCGAACAGCCTGCGGAATCCGCCGCCCCTCAGGAACAAACCGCTCCTCCGGAAGCTGCGCATGCGGCAATCGTAGCCGACGAACCCACACCGGCACGCACCATGCCCGAGCAGCGCATCCGCATCGAGAACCACCAGCAATCCAACAGCATCGACCCAATACTGGCTTCCGCCTACCAGTCCTATCAACAGGGCGATTTTGCTGCAGCGCAGCAGCAATATGTCGCGGCCCTGAAGCAGGATCCGAACAACCGCGATGCCCTGCTCGGCATTGCAGCCCTTTCCCGGCAACAGGGACAGGACGCCATCGCCGCGCAGTACTACCAGCACATACTGGCGCTCGATCCACGCGATCCGGCGGCATATGCCGGCATGGCCGCGCTCGGCAATGACGATTCACCAAACCAGGAAAGTCGACTCAAGATGCTGCTTTCGCAGCAGCCGCAATCGGCAACGCTGAATTTCGCGCTCGGCAATCTGTATGCCGGGAAACAGCGCTGGCCCGAAGCCCAGCAGGCCTACTTCAACGCCTACAACCTGCAGCCTGGCAATGCGGACTATGCCTTTAACCTGGCTGTCAGCCTCGACCATCTGGGACAAGGCAAGGCCGCTGCAGAATATTACCAGCGCGCGCTGCAACTTGGCAGCACCTCGAAAACCGCGGGTTTCGACCGTACACAGGTACAGCAGCGCCTGAACGCATTGAGGGCACCCTGAAGACATGGCGCAGGAAAACGATGACGCCAGACTGATCCAGCAACCGCTCGGACGCCTGTTGGTCGAAAAAGGCGTAATCAGCGACGACCAGCTACGCATTGCGGTACAGGAGCAGAACAAGACCCATCAGCCGCTCGGGCGCCTGCTGGTCAACCTGGGTTTTCTTTCCGAGGCCACCATCCGCGATGTGCTGTCGGAAAATCTGGGGCAGGAAAGCGTGGACCTGTCCACCGTCATCATCGATCCCGCCGCCATCAAACTGATCCCCAAGGACATCGCCCGCCGCTACCAGATGGTGCCGCTGTCGGTGAACGTCACCAGCAAACAGCTTACGCTGGCCGTCGCCGACCCGGACAACATCATTGCGCTGGACCAGGTGCGCGCCCTGCTCAAGGACGAATACAGCCTGACCACGCAACTGGCCAGCGAATCCGACATTCTGCGCGCCATCGACCAGTATTACGGTTTCGAGCTGTCGATCGACGGCATCCTGCACGAAATCGAGCCCGGCGAGATGGAGTACCAGATAACGCAGGGGGTCAACGAATTCAGCCAGCCGGTGGTACGCCTGATCGACGCGCTACTCTCCGAAGCAGTGCAACGCGGTGCATCCGACATCCACTTCGAACCGGAAAGCAGCTTCCTGCGCATCCGTTACCGCGTGGACGGCGTGCTGCGCCAGGTCCGCAGCCTGCACAAGAGTTTCTGGCCGGCGATGGTGGTACGCATCAAGGTGATGAGCAGCATGAATATCGCCGAGACCCGGGCACCGCAGGACGGCCGCATCTCGTTGCGCCTGTCCGGCCGGCAAATCGATTTTCGCGTTGCCTCGCATCCCACCACCCACGGCGAGAACCTGGTGCTGCGCATTCTCGACCGGCAGAAAGGCATCGTGCCGATCGACCAACTCGGCCTGGACGAAGGCGCACTGAACGCGCTCAAGATGATGATCGCCAAACCGGAGGGCATCGTGCTGGTGACCGGTCCGACCGGTAGCGGCAAGACCACCACGCTGTATTCGGTGCTCAACCACGTCAACACCGAATCGGTCAACATCATGACCCTGGAAGATCCGGTGGAATATCCGCTGTCGCTGATCCGCCAGACCTCGGTCAACGAAGCGGCCAAGCTGGACTTCGCCAACGGTATCCGCTCGATGATGCGCCAGGACCCGGACATCATCCTGGTCGGCGAAATCCGCGACCATCCCACGGCGGAAATGGCATTCCGCGCCGCGATGACCGGCCACCAGGTGTATACCACGCTGCACACCAACTCGGCCATCGGCGCCATCCCGCGCCTGCTCGACATCGGCATCCTGCCGGATATCATGGCCAGCAACATCATCGGCATCATTGCGCAGCGCCTGGTACGCCTGCTGTGCCCGCACTGCAAGTATCCCTATCAACCGGATGCCAGCGAACGCCGGCTGCTCGGCATCAGCCAGAAGGCAGATATCACCATTTACCGCGCTGCCGGCTGCGACACCTGCCAGCACCAGGGCTATATCGGGCGCATCGCACTGATGGAGTTGCTGAAAATGGACAATGAGATCGACGACCTGATCTCGCGCCGCGCCAGCATTCACCAACTCAAGCAGGCCGCAATAACCAAGGGCTTTCGTCCGCTCTCCACGGACGGCGTCCATCGCATATTGCAGGGCATCACCTCGCTGGCCGAAGTGGCGCGCGTCGTCGACCTTACCGAACTGGTCAGCCCGCCATGACCCTGTACGCATACAAAGCCGTCAACGAGCATGGCAAACGCATCCATGGCCTGCAGGATGCAGCCAATTTGATCGACCTCGAACTTCAGCTCAAGCGCGGCAAAATGGACCTGGTCAACGCCAGGGAAGAAGGGAGCTCCCCCCTGTTCGGCGCAAAGAAAATCAAGCGCGCCGACCTGCTGAATTTTTTCCTGAACATGGAACAACTCACCCAGGCGGGAGTACCGCTGCTGGAGTGCCTGGCGGACCTGCGCGACAGTGCGGAAGACCCGAAATTCCGTGAAATCATCGCCAGCATGGTAGAGCAAATAGAGGGCGGGAAAAAACTGTCGCAGGCGATGGCAGAGCATCCGCAGGCGTTCGATAAAATCGCCATCAGCCTGACCCGTGCCGGCGAAGAAAGCGGACGTCTGCTGCAGGTGTTCAAACATCTCACCGACTCGCTGAAATGGCAGGATGAAATGGCTTCCAGCGCCAAGAACGTCATGATCTATCCGGCATTTGTCGGCATCGTGGTGATTGGCATCACCTTCTTCCTGATGATCTATCTGGTACCGCAACTGGTCAGCTTCATCAAGGGCATGGGACAGGAAATCCCGTTCCAGACGCGCATGCTGATCGCCACCTCGAATTTCTTCGTGGCTTACTGGTACCTGATCCTGGTGCTGCCGGTAGTGCTGCTGATCGCTTTCAAGGTGGGCACCGTTTTCAGCCCGAAAATGCAATATCACGTCGACAATCTCAAGCTGCATATCTGGCCGGTGGGGCCGGTCATCCGCAAACTTATCCTGGCGCGCTTCGCCAACACCTTTGCCATGTTGTATGCCTCCGGCATCAGCGTGCTCAACTGCATCGCCAATACGCGCGACGTAGTGGACAATCAGGTCATCGCCGCCACCCTGGACCATATCGCCAAGGAAATCGAATCCGGCAAGAACCTGACCCAGAGCTTCCAGCAGACCAACATGTTCCCGCCGCTGGTGATCCGCATGCTCAGGGTAGGCGAAGCCACCGGAGCGCTGGATCAGGCACTGCTCAACGTCAGCTATTTCTATGACCGCGACGTCAAGGATTCGATACATAAAATCCAGGTAATGGTCGAACCGGTGATGACGCTGATACTGGGCGGGTTGCTCGGCTGGGTGATGCTTTCCGTACTGTCGCCTATCTACGACCTCATCGGCAAGGTGAAACTCTGATGAAAAAGACCCGCATCCTCCTGTTCCTCAGCGCCACCTGCTTCCAGGGCCATATCTGGAACGACGGCGAATGGGTGCACGAACAGGCATTCGACGACAACCAGGAGGGCCGCGAGCAGTTTGCGACATTCCTGCGGACCTGGCATGCACCGGTCTATCTGCTGACAGACCTGATCGAGGAAGACTTCCACCACGAAACCGTGCTGCACTTGCGCGGCAAGGATCGCGCCGCGCAGATACAGCGCAAGTTCGAGCAACTGTACCGCAACACGCCGTTTCGCCAGGCCTTCCTGCACCGGCGTCAGCATGAGGGAAGGCGCGACGACGAAATGCTGTTTTCCGCGCTGACCAATTCCAGCATCATCCAGACCTGGCTCGACGTCATCCTGCAGCAGCATGCACCGCTGGCCGGCATTTATTCGGTGCCCGGCATCAGCAAGCCGCTGATGGAAAATATCCATGCAGACCATGTGCTGCTGCTGACATGGGAAAAGAACGCCGGACTGCGGCAAACCTATTTCAACACCAAACGCCTGTACCTGTCGCGTCTGACACCGATCGCCGACGACCAGACCTTCAACGACATAGTCGCACCCGAGGTTGCGCGCACCCAGCAATACCTGAAGAGCCTCAGCCTGCTGCCGCTGGGCCAGACGCTGCATGTGCACATCGTATGCCACGCCGACAACCGCCGCGAACTGGAACCCAGACTGCATGGCGCGGGCGATATTTCGTTCATCTTTCAGGATATCCAGGGACTGGCCGCCAGCATCAAGTCACAGGAACCCTGCCGCGACTCGGACGCCACGCACCTGTTCCTGCACCTGCTGGCCAGCAGGCCTCCGGCCGGCCATTATGCTTCACCTGAGCACACTCATTTTTTCAGCTTGTGGCGAAACAATATCCGCATGCTCTGGCTGGGCGCCCTGATCGCCGTCGCCGGCCTGCTATGGAGCAGCATCGACCTGTGGCACGGAGAACAATTGAATAAAAACAGCGCCACGCTAAACACCAATGCACAGCAGTTGGCGCAACGCACGCACCAGATCACCCAGAGCTTCGCGGGCCAGGTAGCCCCTGCCGCTGACATGAAGAGCGCCGTTACCTCGATACGCAGACTGCATGCATACTCTCCTCCTCCGGAAAAAATCCTGGCCGGTCTCGGCGCAACGCTCAAGGACTTTCCGCGCATCACCCTGCAACGCCTGTCATGGCACACCGGAACCGCCAATTCGACAGCGCCCACCGTGATAATCACCGGAACACTGGATGGATGGAATAACAGCAATTATCGCGGCTCGCTGGAATATCTCGACCGCTTCCAGCAGGCACTGCAGCAACATCATTACAGTGTAACTGCCAAAAAAATGCCACTGGACATCAGCTCCAGGGGCAGCATCACGAACAACGCCCTGGATGTCAGCGACCAGCCGGCCGGCTTTACGTTCCACCTCACGTGGGAGCCAGTGCAATGAGCGATTTCAAATCCGACCTGCCATACATCAAATGGGGACTGGCGACCCTGCTACTGGCACTGGCCGCAAGCAGCACGGCCATCGTCTCCAGCCAACACTTTGTTACGGATTCGCAACAAACCAATAATGCCGCCAAGCGCAAACTGGCGGATGCCTTCAACCGCCTGAGATCGGCCACCGACGACCAGCAGAACATGGCCTCCTACGCACAGGAATATTCCATGCTGCAGAAACGCAACATCATCGGCGATGAGCAACGGCTGGACTGGATAGACGGCCTGGAACACCTGCGCCACCGCAATCTGGTGATGGGTTTAGATTACAACATCTCCCCGCAGAAGCCGTATAAACCGCCGCTGCAACTGGACAATGGCAATTTCGACCTCAAGCGCAGCGACATGAAACTCAGCCTCGATCTGCTGCACACAGGCCAGTTGATCAGCTTCTTCGATGCCCTGCGCACCAATATCGACGGCTGGTTCATGCTGGATGGCTGCGCCGTCACGCGCATCGACAGTTCTGAAGATAACGGCGAACCCGGTACCGTGCCGCTGCTCAAGGCGGAAGTCCCGACCGGCGTGCTGCTGCTGGTCAACACG
>CAZMSI010000024.1:0-14149 GCA_964568895.1 uncultured Sideroxydans sp.
GTGGGCGAAACCGTCACCATGGGCATTGTCAGCGCGCTCAAGCGCAACCACCTCGGACTGAATACCTTCGAGAATTTCATCCAGACCGATGCGGCGATCAATCCCGGCAACTCCGGTGGCGCGCTGGTGGACGTGAATGGCAACCTGATCGGTATCAACAGCGCGATCTATTCGCCCAGCGGCGGTTCGCTGGGCATTGGTTTCGCCATCCCGGTCAGCACCGCGAAAAAAGTGATGGAACAGATCATCCAGCACGGATCGGTAACGCGCGGCTGGATCGGCGTGGCCGTGCAGGAGCTGACGCCAGAACTGGCCGAATCATTCAAGCTGGGCAAGGTGCAGGGCGTACTGATCTCGGACGTCATGCACAACGGACCGGCGGATCGGGCCGGTGTCAAACCGGGCGACATACTTGCCATGGTGAACGACCAGAAAATAACCGATTCCGATTCGATGCTGCATATCATCGCCGCCCTGCAACCGGGTTCAACCGCTGTACTCAAGTTGCTGCGCAACCAGTCGGAAATAACAGTGCATGTAAATATCGGCAAGCGCCCGGAAATTCAGCAGCCAGACCAGTAAGCCTCACCGGACGCCCTTGGCAGCCGCCTATTCGGGTGGCTCAGCGTCACCCTCAGACAGGTCCGGCTTCTGCTTCACCGTCCATCGCGCCACCAGGATACCCATCTCATACAACAGCCATAACGGGGTCGCCAGCATGAACTGCGACACCACGTCAGGCGGAGTGAAGATGGCACCAATGACGAACGCACCAACGATGACGTAAGGCCGCGCCTCCTTCAGCTTGGCCGTGCTCACCACCCCCATATTTACCAGCACCACTACTGCCACCGGCACCTGGAAAGTAACGCCGAAGGCGATGAACATGGTCATCACAAAACTCAGATATTTCTCGATATCGGTCATCACCGCCACGCCCTGCGGGGCATTGGTGGTAATGAAGCCGAACACCACCGGAAACACGATGAAATAGGCAAACGCCATGCCGCAGAAAAACAACAGGGTGCTGGACACGATCAACGGCCACACCATGCGCTTTTCGTGCGAGTACAGGCCGGGGGCAACGAAACGCCACAACTGATATAGCACGTAAGGCAGGGAGATCAGAAAAGCCGCCATCATTGCCACCTTGAGCGGCACAAAAAACGGCGTGGTCACATCGGTGGCGATCATCTGCCCGCCTGCGGGCAACTTGGCCAGCAACGGATGGGCGAGCAATGCATAAAGCTTGCGGGCAAACGGGAACAGGCCGATAAACACCAGCAACACCGCCACGGCAGAGTTCAACAGTCGGGTGCGCAACTCTATCAGGTGAGCGATGAAATTTTCGGTGGTACTCATCAGTCAGTGGGGAATTTTTTCTGGTCGGCGGACAACTGGGATGTCGGCTGATTTTGCTGCGGAGCCGATTGGACCTGCTGCTCGATCTCCCCGGCAGACTTCACCACTGCATCGCTGAGTTCGCGCATACGCTGGTCCATTGCCTGCGAGGATTGCCGCACCGCCTGCGCTGCAGCATCGGCTTCCTGCTGTACTTTCTGCTGCATCTGGCGCAATTCGTCGATCGACATATCGCGCGCAAGATCCGCCTTGACGCCGTTGATGTAGCGCTGTGCACGCCCCCACAACATGCCGAGCGTACGCGCCACCCTGGGCAGGCGTTCAGGACCGATGACGATCAGCCCGATCACCATGATCACCATCAACTCGGAAAAATCTACGCCGAACATAAGTGAATTATTCCAGCTTCAAGTCGGAAACCAACGCGATATCACCGATGAATTGGAATTGGATCAAGCCTTGGTCTGCGTCTTGTCCTTCACTTCACCCTCAATGGTCTGGCCGCCCTGCTGCTGCCCTACCTGCTGGCTTCCCTCTTCGTCAGCTATACCTTCCTTGAATCCTTTGACTGCACTGCCCAGGTCGCGTCCGATACCACCCAGTTTCTTGGTGCCGAAAATCAGAATAACCACCAGTAACACGATCAGCCAATGCCAGATACTCAATCCACCCATTTTATTTCTCCTGAAGTTAAGCGGCGTTAATCACGCCGCACCATAGGCGGGATGTAGCCGCCGCCGATGATGTGAATATGCAGGTGGAACACTTCCTGCCCCCCGCCCGCGCCGGTGTTGATCACCGTGCGAAAACCGTTATCAAGGCCCTGTTCCTTCGCCAGCCTGGTCCCCGTCGTCAACATCCGGCCAAGCAGGGCGGTATGGCTATCGTCGGCCTCCATCAGCGAAGCGATGTGCAGTTTCGGAATGACCATGAAGTGCACCGGCGCGACCGGGCGGATATCATGGAACGCAAACAACTCATCATCCTCATATACTTTTTTGCTCGGAATTTCGCCGCGCACGATTTTGCAGAAAATGCAGTCGTCAGCCATCTCAGCCCTTCCTGTTAGCCTTTTCCTCGATCCCCGACAACCCCTCGCGTCGCGCCAACTCGTTCAGCACGTCGTCGGCACTCAGGCCGTGCTGCGCCAGCAACACCATACAGTGAAACCACAGGTCGGCGGTTTCATACACCAGGTGCACGTTATCGCCGCCCTTGGCTGCCAGCACCAACTCGGTTGCTTCCTCGCCAACCTTTTTCAGAATGGCGTCCTCGCCCTTGCCGAAAAGTTTGGCGACGTAGGAGGTCAAAGGTTCCGCCTGCTTGCGGGACTCTATCACCTCGGTCAGGCGTTGCAGGATGTCATTGCTCATTTCTTGTATATCTCTTCCGGCGCTTTAAGCACGGCATCGGTTTCCACCCACTTGCCGTTTTCCAGTCTGCTGAAAAAACAGCTCGCCCGCCCGGTATGGCAGGCAATACCGCCCTCCTGCTCCACTTGCAACAGCACCACGTCCTGATCGCAGTCTATGCGAATTTCCCTGACCCGCTGCACATGGCCGGACTCCTCACCCTTATGCCACAGTTTCCGGCGCGAACGCGACCAGTATACCGCCTCGCCGGATTCGACGGTACGCTTGAGCGCCTCGCGGTTCATCCACGCCACCATCAGCACGCGGCCGCTGGCGGCATCCTGCGCGATGGCGGGCACCAGGCCGTCATCCGACCAATTGACCTTATTCAGCCATGTTTCATTGCTCATAATCGCACCTCGATGCCTTGCGCCGCCATGAATTCCTTGGCCTGCTGTACGGTGTATTCGCCATAATGGAAAATACTCGCCGCCAGCACCGCGTCGGCCCCACCCTGCTTCACACCGTCCACCAGATGCTGCAGGTTACCCACTCCGCCGCTGGCGATTACCGGTATTTCCAGCGCATCGGTCACTGCGTGCGTCAGCGCCAGGTCAAAACCATTTTTCTGCCCGTCGCGATCCATACTGGTCAACAGGATCTCGCCCGCACCCAGTTCCTGCATTTTCTTCGCCCATTCTACCGCGTCCAGACCGGTCGGCTTGCGACCGCCGTGAGTGAACACTTCCCAGCGTCCTTCGCCTGTTTGCTTCGCGTCGATCGCCACCACGATGCATTGCGAACCGTAACGCCCCGCCGCATCCGCCACCAGTTGCGGGTTGAGCACGGCGGAGGTATTGATGCTGATCTTGTCGGCCCCTGCGTTAAGCAGATTGCGCACATCCTGCACTTCGCGCACGCCCCCACCTACAGTCAGTGGAATGAACACCTGCGACGCCACTTCTTCAATGATACGGAAAATGATGCCGCGATCATCGGAGCTAGCGGTGATATCGAGGAAAGTGAGCTCGTCCGCGCCCTGCTCGTCGTAACGGCGCGCAATCTCCACCGGATCGCCGGCATCGCGCAATTCGACGAAACTGACGCCCTTAACCACACGGCCGGCAGTAACATCCAGACAGGGAATAATACGCTTGGCTAGCATGCCAAAACAAATAAGCTGATGAAGGTCAAGGCGCCGTCCCACCAAGCTCGTCGGCCAGCTTCTGCGCCTCGGCAAAATTCAGCGTGCCCTCATAAATGGCACGGCCGGTGATCGCGCCGGTGATACCTTCTTCCTCCACGGCACACAGTGCGCGCACGTCGTCGAGATTGGTAATACCGCCGCTGGCGATGACCGGAATAAGCAGTTTGCTGGCCAGTTCCACGGTAGCCGGAATATTGACGCCGGAGAGCATGCCGTCGCGTCCGATATCAGTATAGATGATGGCTTCCACGCCGTAGCCTTCGAAACGCTGGGCAAGGTCGAGCACATCGTGGCCGGTCAGCTTGGACCAGCCGTCCACCGCCACCTTGCCCGCCTTGGCATCCAGCCCCACCATGATGTGGCCGGGAAAGGCATCGCAGGCTTCGTGCAGGAAGCCCGGGGTCTTCACCGCCGCGGTGCCAATGATGATGTAGGTGACGCCGATGTCGAGGTAGCGCTCGATGGTTTCCAGATCGCGAATGCCGCCGCCCAGTTGCACCGGCACGTCCAGCCCGACGGTTTCCACGATGCTGCGCACTGCGGCTTCGTTTACCGGCTTGCCGGCGAAGGCACCGTTCAGATCCACCAGATGCAGGCGACGTGCGCCCTGATCCAGCCAGGTTTGCGCCATCGCCGCCGGGTTTTCCGAAAATACCGTGGCATCCTCCATCACCCCCTGGCGCAGGCGTACACAGTGACCGTCTTTTAAATCAATTGCAGGAATAATCAGCATGGCAGTACATCTATCGTGTTGAGTTAAGCAGGATTCCAATTCGCAAAATTTTTCAGCAAGGTCAACCCGGCATCCGCACTTTTTTCCGGGTGAAACTGCACGGCAAACAAATTGTCGCGCGCCACCGCGCAGACGAAGGGTTGCGGATAACAACTGCTGCCCTGCGTCAGTTGCGTATCGCGCGGTTGCACATAGTAGCTGTGAACAAAATAAAAGCGCGCATCCTGGGCGATACCGTCCCATAGCGCGTGTTCGCCCTGAGTCACCTGATTCCAGCCCATATGCGGCACTTTCAGCCTGTTGCCCTGTGCATCGTGCAGATCATGCGCGAAGCGCGCCACCTTACCCGGCAGAATGCCCAGCCCGGGGGTATCGCCTTCCGCGCTGCGCTCGAACAGCATCTGCAGTCCGATACAAATACCGAGAAAAGGTTTGTTATGCGCCGCCTGCAGCACTACATCGCGCAGTCCGCGCCCATCCAGTTCGCGCATGCAGTCCGGCATCGCCCCCTGGCCCGGAAACACCACGCGCGCGGCCTGCTCGATCACGCGCGGGTCATCGGTCACCGCGATGGATGCCTCGGGGGCCACCTTGTGCAAAGCCTGTTGCACCGAGCGCAGGTTACCCATGCCATAGTCCACTACTGCTATATCCGCCATACCTGTTCCGAAGTCATCTGAAGGATGGTGTATAAGACTATAGTGTCCCTTTGGTGGAAGGCAACATATCGGCCATGCGCGGATCCGTTTCCAGCGCCATGCGCATGGCACGACCGAATGCCTTGAATACGGTCTCCGCCTGATGGTGCGAATTGTCACCTGCCAGGTTATCGATATGCAACGTCACCAGGGCATGATTGACGAAGCCCTGGAAAAACTCGCGCACCAGATCGACCTCGAACTCACCAATACTGGAACGCACAAAATTCACATTGAATACCAGGCCCGGCCGGCCGGAAATATCCAGCACCACGCGCGACAGCGCCTCGTCCAGCGGCACGTAAGCATGGCCGTAACGGCGCAATCCCTTCTTGTCGCCAACAGCCTGATTGAATGCCTGGCCGAGGGTGATGCCGATATCTTCGACGGTATGATGCCCATCGATGTGCAGATCGCCTTTGGCGACGATCTCGATATCGAGCAAACCGTGGCGCGCAATCTGGTCGAGCATGTGCTCAAGAAAGGGAATACCAGTGTCAAATTGGGCCACGCCGGTACCATCCAGATTGAGCTTGACGCTGATCTGGGTCTCCAGGGTATTACGTGTTACCTGCGCACTACGCATGATTCGTCCTGAATGGATTGATGAATACTTTCCTGCAATGCAGTCACAAACTGCTCGTTCTCTTCCGGCGTGCCGACGGTAACCCGCAGGCAATTATCCAGTGCCGGATGCCCACCATGCAGGTTCTTGACCAATATGCCGCGCTGCTTCAATCCTTCGAACACCTTGTCTGCATGTGTCACGCGAAACAGAATAAAGTTCGCTTCGCTGGGGTAGGCGCGCACGTCCACGGTTCCCACCAGACGGTCATACAGCCAGGCGCGGCTCTCCCGGATTTGCGCAGCCTGCTGCAGTAACACCTCATGGTGCTGCAGCAATTTCTCTGCCACCAATTGGGTCAGCACGCCGACATTATACGGCAAGCGCAGCTTTTCCAGCTGTTCCAGCCATACCACGCTGCCCGCCAGGAAACCCAGGCGCAGGCCGGCCATGCCCAGTTTGGAAAAGGTACGCATCACCAGCAGGCTGGGATGGCGTGCAAGTTGCGGGATAAAGCTGTCACTGGCAAAAGCGTAATAAGCCTCATCCGCCACTACCAGGCCGGGCGCCGCCTCGATAATCTGCGCGACGGCAGCGGCATCGAACAGGTTGCCGGTGGGATTGTTGGGATAGGATAAAAACACCAGCGCGGGCTGGTGCTGGCGGATCGCTGCCAGTGTGGCGGCAAGATCCAGCTCGAAATCTTCGGTCAGCGGTACGCCGACATACTGCATACCGGTAAAAGCCGCGATCATCCGGTACATCACGAACGACGGCTCGACGCTGAGCAACACGGCACCGGGCTTCGCCGTTGCCATGGCCAGCAATTGAATGATTTCATCCGAGCCGTTGCCGAGCAGCACATCCATGCCCTGCGGCAGGCCGGTCACCTCACGGATTTGCTGTTTAAGCCCATGCGCGCCCGAATCCGGATAGCGATTGATGGTGGCATCCGCCACCAGCCGCGCGATATCATCGCGCAACTCCTGCGGCAAGACATAGGGATTTTCCATCGCATCCAGTTTGACCATGCCAGTGCTCGCCGGGACATGATAGGCGTTGATAGCAAGCACTTCCTGCCGCAACAGACGGTCAGGCGTCACTGCGTCAGGAATACGTGGATCCGGAGAAGAGAGCATTGCGCTATCTAAGCAAATGAACGGCGCAATTGTACCCCATTTCACGCAATGGCCGGCAGACAGCAAAGCCGGCCGGCTGAAAAATCAGCTCAGGGAAAGGCCAGCCACCCGGCAACCGCCGCCAGCCCGCCCAGCAATACCGCCCATGCGCTTTTAGCAGAAAGGATTGCCTCGTTCGGATAACCGTGCTTGTAACCGACAAGCATGCTGCGCACCAGGTTCTCACGATGCAGCAGGCTGCTCAGCACCACCCCGGCAACATGCAAGCCGATCACGCCCAGCATGGCGTCGGACAAAATATCGTGCGCCTCCTCCAGCCAGTCGCCGCCGATGTCGTTGTAGTCCGCCCAGCCGGTGGTGACGACAGCCAGCCCGAGCAGCAACAGCAGGTAGATGGCATAGCTGCCGGCCGGATTGTGGCCTACCCAGCGTGCCGGCCGGCCTTTCGCCAGATTGGCGAGATAAGCGACGACCTGGCGCGGCGCAAACAGGAACGAAGAAAATCGTGCGTAGCGGGTCCCTGCCAGCCCCCAGTAAAACCGGAACAGCATCACCGCCACCATGACGTATCCGGCCGCTACGTGGTACAACCGCCACTCCTCGCTGTCGCCGGTCAGCCAGGCCACGGCAAATGCCGACACCAGCAACCAGTGGCCGAGGCGCGTGGGCAGATCCCACACCAGAATTTTTCCCATGGTGCTCTCCTCCTGCATCAATCCGGATGCCTAGTCGTCGTCCTCGAAGCGCCCGCCCGGCATGCGTATGCTGTGCTCCGACCAGTCGCCACGCTCGGCACGGACGTGGCAGGCCGTGCAATTGGAGCGGCTCCTGATCGCCGGATCGGTCCAGACGTGCGACATGACCTCGCGGTGCTCATGGATGAACCAGGCGGTATCGCTGATACGCTGCGTGTTTGAGGCATGGCGCGGTCCGCTCCCCGCGTGGCGCTGCAGGAAAGCGAGAATTTCTTTGCGTTCCGCAGGCTCGAGCGAGGCATCGACACCAAAATGTTTGTCCAGACCGGCCATCAATTCACGCCAGCCTGCCTTGTCCAGCAATTGCGGCGGATAGGCAACATGGCAACTGCTGCACTCTTCCTTCCATTTTGCATTGGCCGGAACGACTATCCTGCCGCCGTCGGCGCAAGCCGTTCCTGCCACCATCATCGATACCAATACGGCAATCCACTTCATGACTTTACTCCCGGATTATTGAAAAACTTGATCAGGTCGGCCTTTTCCGCCGCGCTGCATTCGCGTCCGACCACTTCCTTGCAATTGCGCCTGAACCACTTTTCGGCCTTCGATGAATCGGTAAACCGGTCCGCATCGGCTCTGGGCGAAAGCGGAGCGATGCGCTTGCCGGTGATAATATGTTTGCCGTTCTTTGTAAGATCACTGCCGTGGCAACTCTGGCAGCGTGGCATCTTGCGCGAAACACCCCAGTCTCGCGCAAAGAAATTCTTTCCGCGCTCAGCCGAAGGTGCAAAATTCGGTGTGCTGCGCATTGCGTCGCGCGCATAACCATCCATCAGCCCAGCCGGAGTTGCGGCCCAAACCGGGCCGGCAATCATCATGCAAAATAATCCGATGAAAACTTTTCCCGAATTCATAATAGAATCTCCTTGGACATTCGCAACAACCATGCCCCGGGATCCATACCCGGCCATGAGCTTTGCGATGAGTGTTACAAATCATTCTTAATCCATGCTTAATGTATGGAAGCATCCGGAGGTGGAAGTTGAGAATATTGCTGGTGGAAGACGATACCTTGCTCGGCGATGGTATCTGCAAAAGCCTCGGCCATCTTGGCTTTACCGTTGACTGGCTGCGCAATGGCCGGGAAGCGGAGAGCGCACTGGGCACCGAGGAATATGCCGCCATCGTGCTGGACATCGGCTTGCCCGAGCGCGACGGCCTCGCGATCCTGCAATCGGCCAGGGCGCGCGGCGTACACACTCCGATCCTGATGCTGACCGCACGCGATGCCACATCGGACAAGCTCAAGGGATTCAGTCTGGGCGCCGATGATTACGTGATCAAGCCGGTCGACATGGAAGAACTCGCTGCTCGCCTGCACGCCTTGATCCGCCGCGCCGGCGGACGCGCCTCGCCGCGCATCACAGCGGGTGAAGTGGAAATCGATCCCGATACTCGCCAGGCATGGAAAGCGGGGCAGGCCATCGATCTTTCCGCCAAGGAATTCGCGGTGCTCGAGATGCTGCTGCAAAACGCCGGGCGGGTATTGACTCGCGCCCAACTGGAACAAAGTCTCTATGGCTGGAGCGACGGAGCGGACAGCAACACCATCGAAGTATTCATCCACCACCTGCGCAAGAAGCTGGGCAGCGATTTCATCCAGACCTTGCGTGGCATCGGTTACACCATCAAGCGCCCGGCATGAGTCTGCGCAATCCTTCGATACAGTCCCGTCTGCTGCTGTTGGTGCTCGGCTCCGTGCTGACGTTCGGCTTTCTGGCAGGCTATGCCAGCTACAAGAACGCCCTGCAGGAAGCCGACGAAACCTTTGATGCTCAACTGGCGCAGTACGCGCAAAGCCTGCTGATGGTCGCCACGCACAGTGCCGACGAACAGGAAGAGCCAATGCCGCCGCCGGTGCACAAATACCAGCAGACCCTGATTTTCCAGGTATGGACAACCGATGACGATAAACCGCGCATCCTGTTGCGATCCAATAATGCCTCGGCCAACATCCCCAATCCGGAGCCGCCCGAAGGATTCAGCAGTGGTAAATGGCGCGGCAAGCGCTGGCATTACTTTCGCCATCGCGATGCCGACCGCGGTGTCGAAGTGCTGGTCGGCCAGAACAGCCTGGCGCGCGACGAACTCGCGCGGGAAGTGGCATGGCACAACATCGAACCGTTCTTGCTCGGCCTGCCGATCCTGCTGATCGTTGCCACGCTGTCCATCCGCTTCGCTCTGCGCCCCCTGCGCAGACTGACCGCAGGATTGCGCCAGCTTTCCCCGGAAAATCTCGACCCGGTGGACATCCGCAACGCCCCCCGCGAACTCACGCCGGTCATTCGTGCGCTCAACCAGTTGCTGGTCCGGATAGACAGCACCATCGAAAACGAACGGCGATTCACTGCTGATGCCTCGCACGAACTGCGCACCCCGCTCGCTGCATTACGTGCGCAAGTACAGGCCGCACAACTGGCGGAAATCCAGACCGGGCGGATCGAGTGCCTGGAAAAAGCTACGCAGGGCGTGGATCGTATGGCGCACCTGGTGGATCAGCTGCTCACCCTGTCGCGGCTGGACGAACACTCATCCCGCGACCACTTAGAACCTGTAGACCTGGTGGAGGTCACCCGCGAATGCTGCGCCGAAATCGCACCCGCCGCACTGGCCAAGAATATTGATCTGGAATTTTCCCCGCCACCGTATGCAGCCATCATCAACGGCCTAGCGGACATGCTGCGTATCCTGCTGCGCAACCTGCTGGACAATGCCATCCGTTATTCGCCTGTCGGCGGACGCATATCCGTTACCGTGCATCTCCTGGAAGGTGGCCATGCCGAGCTGGAAATAAGCGACAACGGCAGCGGTGTGCCGGATGAAAAACTGGCGTTGCTGGGGCAGCGTTTCAACCGTTTGGGTGCCCCCAGCACGGAAGGCGTCGGTCTCGGCCTGTCCATCGTCATGCGCATTGCCAAAATCCACCAGGCACAGGTACGCTTCGACCATGCCGGCCCACAAGGCGGACTTAGCGTGAAGGTCGGCTTTCAGACAGCATGAAACTGACAGGAATCTGAATTCCAGACTACTCGAGAAGCTGCTGAATCATGGTAAAAATCACAATCGCAATCACCACGGCAGCGTAGAACTTCACTTCTTTTTCAAATTTTCGCTTGCGCCGTTCAAGCAACGCCTCCAGGTCTTCTTCTTCGCTCACAACACCCCCGCTTGAAGATGGATGTAAAAGGCCTGCTTCGCTGCAGGCCTTATATTTATTGGTGGGTCGTCAGGGACTTGAACCCCGGACCAAAGGATTATGAGTCCTCTGCTCTAACCAACTGAGCTAACGACCCGGTGAAACTCAACTCTCGCCGTCGAGGAAACTTTTCAGTTTTTCCGAACGCGAAGGATGGCGCAGCTTGCGCAGGGCCTTGGCTTCGATCTGGCGAATGCGCTCGCGCGTTACATCAAACTGTTTGCCGACCTCTTCCAGCGTGTGGTCGGTGTTCATTTCGATACCAAAGCGCATGCGCAATACTTTTGCCTCGCGAGCCGTCAGACTGTCGAGTATGTCGCCGGTGACATTGCGCAGACTGTCATATACCGCAGCCTCGACCGGCGCCAGGGTATTGCTGTCCTCGATAAAATCGCCGAGGTGTGAGTCGTCGTCGTCTCCAACCGGCGTTTCCATGGAAATCGGCTCCTTGGCGATTTTCAGGATCTTGCGGATTTTTTCTTCCGGCATTTCCATTTTTTCCGCCAACGTCGCAGCATCGGCTTCCAGGCCGGTCTCCTGCAGTATCTGGCGCGAGATGCGGTTCATCTTGTTGATGGTCTCGATCATGTGCACCGGAATACGGATGGTGCGCGCCTGGTCGGCGATGGAACGGGTGATCGCCTGGCGTATCCACCAGGTAGCATAAGTGGAAAACTTGTAGCCGCGACGGTATTCGAACTTGTCCACCGCCTTCATCAGGCCGATATTGCCTTCCTGAATCAGGTCGAGGAACTGCAGGCCGCGGTTGGTGTATTTCTTGGCGATGGAAATCACCAGACGCAGGTTGGCCTCGATCATGTCACGCTTGGCGCGACGCGCCTTGGCCTCGCCATTGGTCATCTGCTTATTGATTTCCTTCAGGTCGCGGATGGGGATACCCACCCGTTGCTGCAGGTTGAGCAGGTTCTGCTGCTGCTCGACGATGGCGGCTTGGAAACGTGACAACGCTTCGTTGTACGGTTTTTTTGCAGCCATTTCGCTATCCACCCAGTCCAGATTGACTTCGTTACCAGGGAATGTCTTGATGAAGTGTGCGCGCGGCATACGTACCTTGACCACACACATCTGCTGTATGTTGCGCTCATAGCCGCGCACCTCTTCCACCAGCGTGCGCATGGTATCGCACAACGCATCGACCTGCTTGGCCGAAAAACGGAATTCCATCAATTCCGCGGAAATCTGCTCCTGCAGCTTGTCATATTGCTTGCTGCGATAGCCATATTTTTCATAGGCCTTGCCCATTTTGCTGAACATGCCGGCAATAGCGGTAAATCGTTCCAGGGCGTCAGCCTTGAGCTGGGCAAGGTTGGCTGCGGCAATAGCCTCAGTATCTTCTTCTTCATCTTCCTCGTCCGATTCTTCCTCGTCCGATTCTTCCTCGCTGCTCTCTCCGCCTACAGGCACGTCCTCGTCGCCATCGACGAAACCGTCGATTACTTCATCGATACGCATTTCGTCATTCGCAACCTTTGCTGCCAGTGCCAGGATTTCCGCAATGGTCGCCGGACAGGCCGAAATAGCCTGAATCATGTGTTTCAGGCCATCTTCGATACGCTTGGCAATTTCGATTTCGTCCTCGCGCGTCAGCAATTCCACCGTCCCCATTTCGCGCATATACATACGCACCGGATCGGTAGTGCGCCCGAATTCGGAATCGACTGTGGACAGTGCTGCCTCGGCCTCTTCTACTGCCACCTCGTCGGTTACGTTGGGCGTGGAATCGGACATGATCAGCGATTCCGCATCCGGCGCTTCATCGCACACCGTAATGCCCATATCGTTGATCATGCTGACGATACCCTCGATCTGCTCGGCTTCCAGCATGTCCGGCAGGTGATCGTTGATCTCGGCGTAAGTCAGATAGCCGCGCTCCTTGCCCAGG
Organism: uncultured Sideroxydans sp.; assembly: GCA_964568895.1. Lineage (GTDB taxonomy): Bacteria > Pseudomonadota > Gammaproteobacteria > Burkholderiales > Gallionellaceae > RI-121. Next base: position 12,914 of record CAZMSI010000024.1, read on the forward strand.
GCAATCAGCGTCTTCAGGCGCGTGCGACGCGCCTCGACATCCTGTTGCTGTTCGGGATTGCTAGGAGCTACATTTTTGCTGGCAGCAGCCTGCTTGCCGCCAGCCGTTTTTCTTTTGCGTTGCTGAGTCGCCATATCTGTGAATTTCCCAGATTAATTAATGCGGAGGTTGTTTTCTAAAGATGCCGCTGAAAAGGGGGCAGATTATACCCTATATTTCAAAGCGTTTCAGCCTGCACCCCGTTCATTTGTCAATTGCAGGTAGAGCGCCTTCTCTTGTTCGTCCAAACCCCTTAGCCCGGTGCCTGCACGCTCAATCCTGGCCTCCAGCACCTGCAATTGTAACGCGCGCTGTTCCCTGCGCTGCTGCTCCAGAAGGCCATGAAAATCCGCTGCCACGTCGTAGTCGTCTCCCCACGGCATAATGTCTTCACGAACCGGGGCTAACACTGCATCATGCGGCGTATCCTGGAATTGCTGAATGATGGCGGCAGTGCTGACGGTGAAATCCTGCTCACGCAAAAACTCGACCAGTGCCATTACCGTTGCCGCTTCGCTTCCGTCCGCGTTCCAGTCGTCCGGCAGTTCGCGCGCCAAATCGGGCTTGTATAGCAGGCAACGCAGCATTGCTCGCAAGCCGGAAAACTCGCTACGCACCGCCTTGCGGGGAGCACGACGAGCAGATGCCCCGACAGGTTTGATGGCATACAGCCCCTCCAGTTCGGCCTGGGTGATACCCGCCAGCGCCGCCACCTCCTTGCGCAACAACAACGCCGCAGTGGGTGCCGCGACGGCCGTCAGCAAGGGCTTTGCGCGCTCCAGCAGGGCGCTACGACCTTCCTGAGTTTTCAGGTCAACCTGCGCGGATAGCTCGCGCAACAGATAACCGGACAACGGCAACGCCTCTTCGCCCAGCAGATGCTCGAAAGCTTCCTTGCCATGCTCGCGAATATAGCTGTCGGGATCATGCTCCGGCGGCAGAAACAGGAACCTCAATTGCTTGCCATCCTGCAAATGCGGCAATGCATTTTCCAGCGCCCGCCAGGCAGCCCGATGTCCGGCGCTGTCGCCATCGAAACAGAACACCACCTGTTCGGTCAGACGCAATAGCTTCTGAATATGGAATGGCGTGGTCGCCGTTCCCAGCGTGGCGACCGCGTAGTCGACCCCGAGTTGCGCCAGCGCCACCACATCCATGTAGCCCTCTACCACCAGCGCCATTTTTTCGGCTCGAATG
>CAZMSI010000025.1:0-13141 GCA_964568895.1 uncultured Sideroxydans sp.
GAAGAAGGACTGGAACACTACCAGATGAACATCCCGGTGGTGGGGGTAACCGAAACGCTTGCCAGCCATCTGGTGGAAGGAGATTGAACCATGACTATCGACAACGACAGCGATTTCAAGACAGCACTGGACGAACTTTCCCGGGCCGGGCAGCGCCTGGTCGCGGCCCGTTTTGTGGAGAATGTGCTGGCCTTGAACCAGGATGCCAAAGTAACGGCTGCAGTCAGTGCGGCCAAGCGCACCGACATCACCGAGGATGAGCTCGCCGCCGCAGTCCAGTCGGCCAGGAAAGCCAGCGTGGACAGCTTTACCCAGTGCGGCCACGAGTGCGACTGGAGCAAACAGGCCGGCCACTTTGTGGCCGAAGCTGCGCTGGCTTGCATCAAACCTGCCGAACCGGGCGGTAACGCGGCCTGGGATGCGGCGATGCATGCGCGCATGGCGCGCACCTGTAAATCAATTGCTGCCGGCGTCGGCACCGACAATGATGAGGCTGCGGCGCAGTACGGCATTCTGGCGGAATTCATGAATAAATAAGGAAGCAGCCATGACCACTCAACGTGTCGTCGTCGATCCGATCACCCGCATCGAGGGTCACCTGCGCATCGAGGCCGAAACCGATGCGAGTAACCACATTACACGAGCCTCCAGCGCCGGCACCATGGTGCGCGGCATCGAGATCATTCTGCGCGGACGCGACCCGCGTGATGCCTGGGCGTTTGCGCAGCGCATCTGCGGCGTGTGCACGCTGGTGCACGGCATTGCTTCGGTGCGCGCGGTGGAGAATGCGCTGAACTATGAGATACCGCCAAACGCACAACTAATCCGCAACCTGATGATCGCGGCGCAATATGTGCACGACCACGTGATGCATTTCTACCACCTGCACGCGTTGGACTGGGTGGATGTGGTGTCGGCCCTGAAGGCCGACCCGAAGGCGACCTCGCAACTGGCGCAGACCGTCAGTCCGTCCTATCCGAAATCCTCGCCCGGCTATTTCGCCGATGTGCAGAAGCGCCTGAAGACTTTCGTCGAGAGCGGCCAGCTCGGTATTTTTGCCAACGGCTACTGGGGCCACCCGGCTTACAAGCTGCCGCCCGAGGCCAACCTGATGGCGGTGGCGCATTACCTCGATGCGTTGGCCTGGCAACGCGAGGTGGCCAAGCTGCATGCCATTTTCGGCGGCAAGAATCCGCACCCCAATTTCCTGGTGGGCGGCGTGCCGTGTGCGATCAGCGTGAATTCGGAACACGAAGGGCGCGGTGGCGAAGGCGCGACCGCGCTCAACATGGTGGGGCTGGGCAAGGTGCAGGACATCATTAATCAGATGCGCACTTTCGTTGACCAGGTGTACGTGCCGGACACGCTGGCGATTGCGGGTTTCTACAAGGACTGGGCCGCACAGGGCGAAGGCATCGGCAACTTCCTCACCTATGGCGACTTCCCGGAAAAAGGCATGAGCGATCCATCAAGCTACCTGATTCCTTCTGGTGCGATACTCAATCGCGATCTGTCGACCATCCACCCGGTCGATCTCAATGCCGAGAATGAAATCCAGGAATTCGTCGCGCACTCCTGGTACGACTACAGTGTGGGCAAGGATCAGGGCCTGCATCCGTACAAGGGTGAGACCGAATTGCATTACACCGGACCCAAGCCACCCTACGCCAACCTTGATGTCGATGCCTCCTATTCCTGGCTCAAGTCGCCGCGCTGGCAGGGCAAGCCGATGGAGGTCGGCCCGCTGGCACGCGTGCTGATGTTGTATGCCACTGGGCACGAACAGACCAGAGAACTGGTCGGCATGACGCTGAAAAAACTCGACGTGCCGGTGACCGCGCTGTATTCCACGCTGGGTCGCACCGCGGCGCGCACGCTGGAAACCAAGGTCATCGCCGACGCGATGCAGGGCTGGTACGACCAACTGATCGCCAATATCAAGGCGGGCGACTTGAAGACATTCAACGAAACGAAATGGGATCCGTCTGCATGGCCATCCACCGCCAAGGGCGTAGGGCTGACTGAAGCGCCGCGCGGCGCGCTGGCGCACTGGGTGGTAATCAAGGACGGCAGGATAGACAACTACCAGGCGGTGGTGCCGAGCACCTGGAACGCCGGGCCGCGCGACGCGCAGGGACAGGATGGGCCGTATGAGGCCGCACTGAAAGGTCATCATCTGTACGACCCGATGCAACCCATCGAAATTCTGCGCACCATCCACAGCTTCGACCCGTGTATTGCCTGCGCGGTACATGTCACCGACCCGGACGGTGAGGAGTTGGTCAAGGTCAAAGTCAGATAATTTCCAGAGGAGGTTCACATGCGCAAGTTCACTGCAAAAATTTTGGTCGCGACAATTCTGATCAGCACCAGCGGTGCAGCACTGGCCCATCCCGGCCACAATGTTTCCGGACTCGCGGCAGGATTGATGCACCCGTTCTCGGGGCTGGATCACTTGCTGGCGATGGTGGCGGTAGGGTTATGGGCGGCACAGGGTGGCGGTCGCAAGGTGTGGCTGTTGCCGGCCACTTTCATGGCCATGCTTGCTGTTGGTGCAGGTCTCGCCATGCAGTGGCAGGCACTGCCCATGGTCGAGGCAGGAATTGCGACCTCGGTGCTGGCACTGGGCTTGCTGGTCACGCTCTCCATGCAATTGCCGGCAGTACTTGCCGTGGCAGTTACGGCATTATTCGGCCTGTTGCACGGTTATGCGCACGGACTGGAGTTGCCGGAATCCGCCGCGCCGGTTTCATATGCGCTGGGCTTTCTCGCGGCGACGGCAGTGCTGCATGCGAGCGGCGTTACGGTGGGCATTGTTGCGCGCAAACGATATGAGTTGCCGGTCAAGGCACTGGGAATGGGCATAGCTGCATGCGGGGTGTATTTGCTGGCTAATGCCTAAGTATTCCCGCCCTGCTTCCCCGGTGCTTCAGGGCATCCACATGTGGTGCCTTGGGCTGTCGCCTGTTGGTGTCTTTCGTTTTAAAACTCAGGGTTGGCACCAGCAGCGCCAGGATGACAAGCAACACCAGTAAAGTATTAACCATATGAACCCCCTTGTTTTTGAATAACTGGATGCCATCGGCCTGGAACTCGGTAGCGTGCCTTGGCAGGGTCCGGTACATGAAAGCGCATGCGCAAAACGCTATCAATGAATCCGGCAATGAGCGGTAGATAAATTCGACGAATGGCGATACCGGGAAAATGAACGGTTTTTATTGGCCGACGAGCGTCAGGTTAGCCATAATTGTCTTTGGGGCATGCCGCTGGCGGCTAATGTGCATACGCCCAGGGCATGGCTTCTCCTGGTCTTGATCAAACCAACTGTCAATTTGAGGCATAATCCTGAAAGTATGCTCATCTGCGGGCTTGCCTGCCGCGGGAGGCTGATTTGATTGCTAATCGCAAGTAACAGATAACTTGAACAAAAAAACGTCAATACAATCTGCGCAGTTGCAACAGTTGCTTTCCATAAGCAAGGTATCGCTGGTTGCCAGCGTGTCTCTCGCGTTGATTCTTGTCTATATGCAGCGAGAGGTGATTGCCTCCCCGGTGCTTGTCGCATGGAGTTCTCTTGTAGTCCTGATCTCGCTGTTGCGGGCCACGATGGTTGTCGCCTATCAGCGTCCGCTGGATGGCGATGTCCATGCCCGTCTGGCAAGATTCCGCATGGGAGTCCTGTTTGCCGGTTTGGCCTGGGGATCGGCCGGTTTCCTGCTGTTTCCCGTGGATTATCCGCAGCACCAGATGTTCCTGATTTTTGCAGTGGCGGGAATGACCGCCGGTGGAGTGGTTGCATTTTCAGCTGACTTGCTCAGTGCGGTTGTGTTTTCGCTGGCGCTGACAGTGCCGATTATATTCCGCCTGTTTATGGTGGGGGACAGCCTGTCCATGACGATGGGCATGGCGACGCTGCTGTATCTCGGCTTCATGATCATGAGCTTGTGGCGCATCAACCGGCACGTATGCGAGAACATCACTTTGCGTATCGAGGCCAGTGAGCGCGAAGAGAAAGTAAGGGCGAGCGAGGAACGCTATCGCTTGCTGCTGAATCATTCACCTGTCGGGGTTTTCCATTACGACACAAACCTCGTTGTTACGTATTGCAATAATTTCCTGGCCGACATAATGAACAATTCCGTCGAAGGCTTGATTGGGGCGGACATGAAAAGAATCAAGGACCAGGCCATTCTGCCGGCCATGCGCAAGGCGCTGGAAGGCGAAATGGGTTTTTATGAAGGGCATTACCAGGCCACGCTCAGCGATGCCGATAAATGGGGATCCATCACCTGCGCGCCATTTCGGAGCGACGCTGGAAAGATCGAGGGCGGAATCGGCATCGTGCAGGATATTACCGAACGCAAGGTCGCAGAAGAAAAGATCAAGAGCCTGGCGTTCTACGATCACCTCACCGAGCTGCCTAACCGGCGGTTGCTGCTGGATCGGTTGCAACAGGCAATGGCTTCCAGCGCGCGCAGCGGCAGGGCGGGCGCGCTGCTGTTTATCGACCTGGATAACTTCAAGGCGCTTAACGACACACTGGGGCATGACGTAGGGGACCTGCTGTTGCAACAGGCAGCGCAACGTCTGGTTGCCTGTGTGCGCGAGGGTGACTCCGTGGCGCGCCTGGGCGGCGACGAATTCGTGGTAATGCTGGAGGAACTGGATGAGGATAATCTTGATGCAGCGGCGCAGACGGAAGCAATTGGCGAGAAAATTCTCGCTATTCTCAGCAAGCCCTACCAGCTTGCCGGACATGAATGCCGCAGCACTTCCAGCATTGGGGCGACCTTGTTTGGGGGTCACCGGGAATCAATAGAGGAACTGATGAAACAGGCCGACATTGCCATGTACCAGGCCAAGAAGGCAGGTCGCAACATTCTGCGTTTCTTCGACCTTGAGATGCAGAATGCGGTTACTGCCCGTGCCGAACTCGAAGGCGAGTTGCGCAAGGCGCTGGGGAAAGGACAATTCCATTTGTACTACCAGATACAGGTGGATGAGTCGCGTCATCCATTGGGGGCGGAAGCATTGGTCCGCTGGATGCACCCTGAGCGCGGCCTGGTGTCTCCTGATCAATTTATCCCGGTAGCGGAAGAAGCGGATTTGATCGTATCCATCGGGGAATGGGTGCTGGAAGCGGCTTGCGCCCAGATCAAGGCATGGGGGAAAAATGCCCACACCCGTGATCTCGTGCTGGCGGTGAATGTAAGTGCCAACCAGTTCCGGCAGGAGGATTTCGTGGCCCAGGTGCGGGCGGCCATGAAGCGCCATGCCATCAACCCGCGATTGCTCAAGCTGGAACTGACCGAAAGCATGCTGCTGGAGGACATCGAAGATACGATTGCAACTATGGGTGCATTGCGGAAAAGCGGGGTGCAATTCTCGCTGGACGATTTTGGTACCGGTTATTCGTCCCTGCAATATCTCAAGCGCCTGCCGTTCGACCAGCTCAAGATAGACCAGTCGTTTGTGCGCGATATTGCGACAGACGACAGCGATGCCGCGATTGTGCGCACCATCATTGCCGTGGCGCAAAGCATGAACCTGGGGGTAATTGCCGAGGGAGTGGAGACGGAGGCGCAGCGCCAACTGCTGCTGGATAACGGCTGCATCCACTATCAGGGGTATCTGTTTGGGAGACCGGTCCCCGTCGAGCAGTTCGAGGCGCAGTTGCAGCGGATGGAGTGATATTGATGGGCCGGCGAAATTAAGCCGTTATCCATTGCCGCGCATTTGCCCGGGGGCAGCCCTGTTGTATGAGTTTAAGATTGGCTTTAGTATCCATGGGCCGGCCAGACGCTTGAAGGGGGAAAGGCGATTTGCCGGGAATTCTGATAAAGGGGATGGGGTAGTGGGATCGATAGAATTGAGGGTTTTCTTGCTGGCGGGTTTCATGGGCGGGACGTTGCTGGTGCTGTTCGAGGTTATTGCCATGCATCGCAAGGTGTCGAAATACCGCGATCATCTGCGCGAGCTTTACCGCAAGGGAAAGTTTCTGCGCCTGCTGTCCGAAATTTTCGGCCTGCTGTTTGCGGCGCTGATCCAGCCGGTGGTTGTATCATGGTTGCTGCTGGTGGCCATGGATAATTTTACGCCCAGGTTTTCCCAGCGTGCCGTCGCCGAATTGAAGCAGACCATACACAAAGGCAGTCTGGCGGACTCCATGCCGCCCCATCGGCACCAGCCCGGCGTGTATTAACCGATTTATTGATAACGTGAATGGCTGACGATTTAAGTGGGAGACGAATGAGATGTTGAAAAATTGCATTATTGCAGTGCTGTTTCTGCTGCCCATGATTCCCTCTGCCCAGGCCAGGGATTTGTCCGCGCTACAGACGGCCGTGGAGGTCTCGCGCCAGGAAATGAAAGGTGCCGAGGCCGATTACAATGCCGATGTGCAGCAAGTGGCAGCCAGAAAAAAGAATCTGGAGGACGCCCGGAAACAGCTGGCGGATGCCCAGGACAAGGCCGGCCAGTCCCGCAAGCGGTACCAGGAGGCCAAGGCGCGCTACGAGCGGGCGCAGACCACGTTGGACAATGCCTGGAAGCAATAGAGCGGCCGAACGAAGATCATTCGCTGCGGTCTGATTATTTAATAGATGGAATCACGGGCAAGGTGTAGCACATGCAGCAGGTAGAACAGTTTCACTGGAAAAGGAAGATAACCCAGGCAATCACGATTTTGCTGATCATCCTGATTCCGGCATCCGGTATTTTCCGTATAGATCTCTCAACCGCCAGCTTCATCGTGTTCGGTCAGCAGGTGCTGTGGTCGAATTACGTGCTGATATTCGGCCTTGCGCTGATAGTAGCTACCTTGCCCATCGTCACTTATATGACCATCGGCACCGTATGGTGCGGCTGGGCCTGTCCGCAGAACATGCTGTCGGAATGGGCCAACAAGCTGACGTTCAGGTTCCTCGGCAAGCGCGCCAGTGTCGACATCGACCAGAATATGCAGGTCGCGGCCACCAAGAACAAGCCGCTCAACTGGATCATCCTGGCGGTGATTTTCCTGGCCGCCGCCATGGTGCTGGCGATCGTTCCGTTCTTTTTCTTTTTTACACCGGGCGAAGTGTGGGGGATGATTACCTTCGACTCTTCCTCCAAACTGGCCGTGTTCATGCACCGCCTGTATTATTTCGCGGTGTTCCTGCTGTTCCTGAACATCGCAGTGATCCGCCATTTCTTCTGCGATTACATCTGTGTGTACCGTATCGGCCAGCGCATGTTCAAGACCGACGATGCGTTGCACATCAACTATGATGCTACGCGTTCGGCCGACTGCACCAAGTGCAACTACTGCAAGACCGCATGCATTACCGGCATCGACCCGACCAATACGGGGAAATACGACAGCTGCATCAATTGCGGCGAGTGCATCGACGCCTGCAACCGGCTGCATGCGAAAAATGGCACCCACGGCCTGCTCAATTTCGCGATCGGCGAGAAAAAGGGACGCAGTAGCTTCGGCGAGAAAGTGCGCGAGATAATTGCGCGCTTCAACTGGCTGGTCGGTGCGATCTTCCTTGCCGGCATTCTGCTATTTGCCTGGGGCGTTCACACCCAGATGGGTCAAATGGAAAAACAACAGCAAAAGCTGGTCGCACAACAGCAAATCCTCAAGCTGAGCGGGGCCTGCAAGGGACAGTGTGAAGACCAGCATGCCGCCTGCAAGGCCGGCCAGCTTTCCGCCTGTTTCCGGGCCGCCGCCTGCCAGTGCCAGTGCATGCTGAAGACAGACCCGACCAACCCGTCCAGCGCGCAATGGCAGCAATGCGTGAAGATAAATAACGAAAAAGCGGAGCAGGATGTGGGCCGAATGCTGTCTTCAGGAGCGGCGGCACCTCCCAAATAGGTCTTTGCTTCAGGTTGCGGGATGTGTGGCGAGCGCCTCCCAGGCCGCAGGCGTCATTTCCTGCAGCAACTTTTTCATGAAGTTGCGCGCAGCTTTCAGGTGCGACGCCGCTTGCGCCGAGAGGCCGCTTCCCAGTTCAAATTGTTCGCCACGCAGGCACAACACGAAAGCGGGCGGTGGGGGTTGCCGGTAAACCTGAGCGTAGGTGGATAACACCGCCTCGGGTGCCAGCGCATGACTGAGCAGAGTCTGGCCGTCGTCCGGCTGGATGCGGTAGAAGCTCCAGGGTGCCGCGGTATCGATGCCGGCATCGATGAACAGCACCAGTTCGCGTTCCAGCAAATCCACGGCGTGTTCGATCTGCAACTGGAAATCCTCCAGCAGCTCGATGCTTTCGCGCTCCTCGCGTGCCGCCAGTTGCACGTCCAGTTCGCGCAGCAGCAGCGGCGCCAGCGCATCATCGCCGCGCGATTCGTTGCCGATGCCGATGATCAGGGTAGGTGCAACCATGTCACGCGGTCGGGCAGAAGCTGCCGTCGGACGAACGGCTGAGCGTGGAGAGCTGTTTCCCCTCCGCATCGAGCAGTTCGACCTGCAGCGGCATCTTGCCCAGCGCGTGGGTGGCACAGGACAGGCAGGGGTCGAAGGCGCGGATCGCCACCTCGATGTGGTTGAGCAGCCCTTCGGTGATTTCGCGGCCGCTGAGGTAGCGGCGGGCGACCTGGCGCACCGCCTCGTTCATCGCCTGGTTGTTGTGGGTGGTGGAAACGATCAGGTTGCACATGGTCACCAGGTCGTTCTCGTCCACTTGGTAATGGTGGATCAGCGTGCCGCGCGGCGCCTCGATCACGCCCACGCCTTCCTGCTCGCGCGTACCGCCGGCCATCAGCTCGCTGCCGGTGATGTCGTCATCGTGCAGCAGTTCCTTGATCGTCTCGGCCGCGGACAGCAGCTCGATCATGCGCGTCCAGTGGTAAGCCAGCGGCGCATGCAGCGGCATGCCGCCGCTATAGTCGAGGAATTCCCGGCGTTCCTGTTCCGCCAGCGGCGTCGGCATCGCATCGCAATTCTGCACCCGCGACAGCGGCCCGACGCGGTACCAGCCATTCTTGTGGCCCAGCGACTTGAGGTAGGGGAATTTCATGTAGCTCCACGGCTTGACCTCTTCCTCGATCAATTCGGAGTAATCCTGATAGTCGGCACCGTCGAACAGGATGTCGCCATTGTCGTCGCGGCCGCGCAGCGTGCCGTGATACAGATCGTGCACGCCGTTTTCGCCGACCAGCGACACCATGTTGGCGCGAAAGGTGCCGAAGCTGTTGTACAGCGCGGGATTGCGGTCGTGCAATTCCCTGACCAGTCGCACCGCATCGCGGCCCCAGCCGATGATCTGGTAGATGTCCCTGAGCAATTCGTCGCGCTCGGCCACGGTCAGCGACTTGTTCACGCCGCCGGGCACCGAGCCGGTGCCGTGGATGCGCTTGCCCGCGGTATGGCGGATCACCTCCTGGCCGAACTTGCGCAGCAGCACGCCCTTGCGCGCGGTATCGGGATATTGTTCGGCCACGCCGACGATGTTGCGTTTGCCCATCTCGCTGTCGAAACCGAACAGCAGGTCGGGCGAACACAGGTGGAAGAAATGCAAAGCATGCGATTGCAGGATCTGGCCGTAGTGCATCAGGCGGCGGATTTTTTCCGCCGTCGGGGTGAGATGTCTGGCACCGACGATCAGGTCCATCGCCTTGGAGGCGGCGATGTGGTGGCTCACCGGGCAGATGCCGCACAGCCGCTGCACCATCACCGGCACCTCCCAGTAGGGGCGTCCCTGCACGAATTTCTCGAAGCCGCGGAACTCGACGATGTGCAGCCGCGCCTGGCGCACCTTGTTGTTCTCGTCCAGCAGCAGCGTCACCTTGCCGTGGCCTTCGACGCGCGACACCGGGTCGATGGCGACGCGGCGCAGCTTCTCGGGATTTTCGGCGTTTTCCAGTTGGTGGGGCATAGGTTTCCTAATCGTAATGCATCAGGCCGTGGCCCAGTTGCGGTTCGTGCCCGCCCATGATGTCGTTCAGCACTTTCCAGATGGCGTCTGCCGAGGGTGGGCAGCCCGGGATGAAGTAATCGATTTTCACCACTTCGTGCAGCGGATGCACCTTGTCCAGCGGCAGCGGCAGTTCCGGGTCGTTGGGAATGGCGTTGCCGGGAGCCAGGCCGGGGCTGGTGTGGTAGACCTCCTCCAGGATAGAAGGCAGCGACAGGTGGTTGCGCTGCGCGGGCAGGCCGCCGTTGATGGCGCAGGCACCGACCGAGATGAGGATTTTGCACTTTGCGCGAAACTCGCGCAGCACGTGCACGTTTTCGGCGTTGCACACGCCGCCTTCGATAAAGCCGATATCGCATTCGCCGCAGTGCTTGATGTCGGTCAGCGGCGAGCGGTCGAATTCGACCAGCTCCAGCAAATCGAACAGGCGCTCGTCGATGTCCAGCAGCGACATATGGCAGCCGAAACAGCCGGCGAGGGAAGTGGTGGCGACTTTCAATTTTTGTGGCGCAGCCATCTCAGTTTTCCCCGCTTTCCGGTTTGGGCATATCGCTGATCGGATGCAAATCGTAACTGCGTTGGCCGAGAGGCACGGCGAAGCCGGTGCGCTTTTTCAGGATCACGCCCACCGGGCAGACATGCGCGGCCTTGTCCTCGCCGCTGAAATCGGTATCGGCCAGCAGGCCGGAAGCGGCATTGACGATCAGCCGGGTGTGGATACCGCGGCCGGACAGCGCGAATACGTTCTTGCCGTCCACGTCGCGGCTGGCACGGATGCACAGCGAGCACAGGATGCAGCGGTTGAAATCGAGCAGGTATTCCGGGTGCGAGGCATCCAGCGGCCGGTCCGGAAAGAAGTGGTCGTAATGCGCCGTCATCATTTGCAGTTCGTAGGCGGTGGCCTGCAACTGGCAGTTGCCGCTGGCCTCGCACGACGGGCAGAAATGGTTGCCTTCCACGAACAGCATCTGCAGCAGCGAGCGGCGCTCGCCGTTGAGCTCCTCGGTGTTGCTTTCCACCGCCAGCCCGTCCCGCGCCTGGTAGGTGCAGGACGAAGCCTGGCGGCCGTTGACCTTCACCGTGCACAGCTTGCACGAGCCGTGCGGCTTGAGGTCGGGGTGGTAGCACAGGCGCGGGATGTACACGCCCGCCGCCATGGCCGCCTGCATGATGGTCTGCCCCTCGTCGAAGGGAATGGTTTTTCCGTCCAGCGTAAAGGTCGCTTTGCTCATTCGTATTCGCTCAAGTGGGCACCGGCGTCCTTGCGCCCGGTCATCTGCCGCGCCTGCGTCAGCGCGCGGTCGAGGTCGAACGCCGGCACGTAGTTCTTGTGCGACATCCGTTTATCGTAGGCCGGGCGGAACCGGGCGATGGTGTTCAGCACCGGGTTGCAGGCGGAGTGGCCGAGGCCGCAATGGCTCATCGACATCAGCAACTGGTCGAGCCGCTCGATCTCGGCGAAATCGTAGGGCGAGCCCAGGCCGTGCGCCAGCTTGTCCATCATGTTCTTCAGCAGCGAAGTGCCGACGCGGCACGGCGTGCAGAAGCCGCAGCTCTCGTGCGCGAAAAAATGCACGAAATTGCGCGCCACCTCGAACATGTCGCGGCGCTGGTCGAACACCATGAACGAGCCCGCCGTGGCGACGTCCTCGAACGCGATGCGCCGGCCGAATTCGTCGGGCGCCAGGCAGATTCCGGCCGCGCCGCTCACCTGCACCGCCTGGGTATCCTGCGCGCCGCAATCCTGCAGCACCTGCTGCACCGTGACGCCGAACGGGTATTCGTAGATGCCGGGACGCTCGCAGTCGCCGGACACCGACAGCAGCTTGGTGCCGCTGGAGGCCTCGGTGCCGATGCCGGCCAGCCAGGCGCCGCCGTTCAGCGCGACCAAGCTGGCGGTGGCGAAGGTCTCGACGTTGTTCACCACCGTCGGCTGGTCGAGGTAGCCGTTGGTCACCGGGAACGGCGGGCGGTTGCGCGGCGTGCCGCGCTTGCCTTCCAGCGACTCGATCAGCGCCGATTCCTCGCCGCAGATGTAGGCGCCGGCGCCGAGATGGATGGCGATGTCGAAATCGAAGCCGGGCGTGCCGAGGATGTCCCTGCCGAGCAGCCCGGCCTCGCGGTGGCGCTGCAGCACCTGCTGCAGGGGTTCGAGCAGATAGCGGTATTCGCCGCGCAGGTAGATGAAGCCCTGCTGCGCGCCGACGATGCGCGCGCACAGCGTCATGCCCTCGATCACCATGTCGGCATACGAGCCGAGCAGCACGCGATCCTTGAACGTGCCCGGCTCGCCCTCGTCGGCATTGCACACCACGTAGTGCTGCGCGCCGGGCGCATTGCGGCAGGCCTCCCATTTGGTTGCGGCGGTAAAGCCCGCACCGCCACGGCCGCGCAGACCGGATGTCCTGATTTCCGCCAGCGTCTGCTCCGCGCCGCGCGCCAGCAGCGCGGCCAGCGCACTGCCCGGCTGGAAATCGCTGTTCAGCAACGCGTCGCGGCGGCGGATGTTGTCTTCGACATGAAAAAACTCGGCCGGCCATTCGGCCAGCGGCACTTCCTTGCGGATCAGTTCGGCGATCTCCTGCACGCGCGGCGGGCACAGGTTGGTGACGGTAATCCCGTTGACCAGTATCGCCGGGGACTGGTCGCTCATGCCGGTGCAGGAGGTGGCATCTATGCTGACCAGGCCGTCTTCCGACAGCTTGCCCGGCTCCACCCACAGTTCGCTGCACATCAGCTTCATCAGCGATTCGCTGCCCAGCATGCGGTCGGTGATATTGTCGGAAAACAGCACGCGATAGGCGCCGCGCGGCTCCAGGGACAGGAAGGAATAGAAATCCGCCACGCTTTCGATCTTGACGCGGGGAATGGCGAGTTTCGCGGCGAGCAGTTCTATCGCCTGCGGCGGAATATGGCCGTATCGCTGCTGCAGCTCTATCAGCATCTGCAGCAGATTGGCCGCATCGCGCCCATGGCGCTCGACGACGTCTTCCAGATGGGCGGTGTCCAAAACAGCTGTGTCCGGCATGCAATGCTCCCGTGGCACGAGTGTTCCGTCATTCTATACGGAATGACGCGGGATTCAATTCCTGATTGTGCGGAAGGGTGGCTGGACCGGATCGAACGGGCGCATGCGGCGGCCGGTATGTCTGCCAATCTACCTTTGTGGACTGTGGCGTGAAGCACCAACATATCTGCTTTTCAGAGAATATCTATATATTTTGGTCTATGGTTACAAA
>CAZMSI010000025.1:13151-13732 GCA_964568895.1 uncultured Sideroxydans sp.
CTTCTCTGGAGTGCCGCTTTCTTTTGGGAGGCAGCGTAGGGTCTGCCAGGGAGGGTCTATATATTTTGGTCTATGGTTACAAATAGATTTTGGTGCTAGATTTCGGGGCAATGTATTTCTAGCCCCCGTGTTACTTGGGCGGGGAGAGAAGTGTTGCCTGCTTTACATTAGCCACTTACACAGGGAGATCACATGGGCCTTGGAGACTGGTTCCGCACCTTCTGTTCGAATATTCAAGTTCAAGATGGCGGAACAATTTCGCAACGCTACAAGACCATTACGAAACGACTAAATGCCGATTTCTGGAATACAACCTCTGAAACATCGCACAGCCTCTATGTGGGGTCTTATGGTCGCGGCACAGCCGTAAAAGGTTTTAGTGACCTAGATATGGTGTTTGAATTGCCGTCAGATATGTACTTTCAGTACGACAAATATGCCGGCAATAGTCAGTCTGCATTGCTCCAGGCTGTTCGAGCATCAATGCAGAAGACATACTCGACCACTAGCATAGGCGGCGATGGGCAGGTGGTCATCGTGAGCTTCCAAGATGGAATTACATTCGAAGTTGTTCCCGTTTT
>CAZMSI010000026.1:0-13650 GCA_964568895.1 uncultured Sideroxydans sp.
CGCATTGATGGCTTCGCGCCCATAGGGTGCCAGCCCGGGATTGGCCACGGCGATTTTCTGCACGGCCGGGGCGTTCAACACCAGGATGCCTTTGTCCAGATCGAGCGGGTTCATCGTCCACAGCACCAGCACACCGTTGGCATAGACCCTGGGCTTGGTAATCGCCAGTCCGGCCTGATACAGGTTATCCGGATATTTCATGTTGGCGGAAAGGAATACATCGAAGGGGGCGCCGCTCTTGATCTGTGCGGTGAGCTTGCCGGAGGAACCGGACACGCTTTTGACTTCGATGCCGGTCTGTCTGGTGAAGGCCTGCTGCAGGTCGGCGAAGGCGAATTTCACATTGGCAGCGACTGCGACCGTCAGCGGTTCTGCCTGGGTCAGCATGGCCGTACCTGTCAGCACAAGCCCCAGCATAGACCTGCTTACCAACTTCAATACTGTCTTGTAATCAATTGATAACATTTGCATTTCTTTCGATTAAATGGCGACACCCAGGATCACGCTGGACGCCTTGAATATGGCGCAGGCTTCAACGCCCTCCTTCAGCTCCATCTGTTCCAGGCTGTCGTTGGTGACGATTGCGCTTACCGTGTTGCCGCCCGCCAGCGCCAACACCACGTCGCTATTGATCTGCCCTTTGGTCACGCGCGATACCTTCCCGCACAGCCGGTTGCGTACGCTGAGCTTGTAGTCGCTGTCGCCGGTGGTGATGATGACCCACGGTGCCTTGATCAGGGCCCAGGCCTCGCTGCCGATTTTCAGGCCCAGGTTTTCCAGGCTTTCGTGGGTGATGGTGGCGACGATCTTGTCGTCGCCGCCGAGGGCAAGTTCGACCTCGGCGTTGACCGAGCCGCCGCGAATGGCGATGACCTTGCCGAAGAACTGGTTGCGCGCGCTGGTTTTCATGGAGAGTCTCCGGATGATTTGATAGAAATTCTGGAAGTCGTCGATGCCGTCGCTAAGCGACGCCAAAAAGCGTTCGTGTTCCTGCTGGACCAGCCGGTAGGTCTCCACCAGCTTGCGGGCCGAATCGGTGAGGTGGGTGCCGCCGCCGCCCTTGCCGCCGCTGGCGCTTTCCACCAGTGGTTCGCCCGAGAGGTTCTTCATGGTGTCGACCGCGTCCCAGGCCGTCTTGTAGCTGATGCCGACGGCCTTGGCTGCCCTGGTGATCGAGCCGGTCTGGTCGATCTGTTCCAGCAGCGCAATGCGCACGTCGCCCAGCACCGGCTCGCCGTCCTGCCCCAGCCAGATGCCACCCAGTACCTGCATGCCCATTCCCATGAATATCTCCCGATCAATTTTCGTGAATTATATGCGTAATATAATTTACCTTATAACGATAATATATGCAGCAAAAGCCATGCCACTCTGCATAAGATGCTATTTTTTCCACACGTTATATATTCTTCTTTATAGCGAGTGCCGCAAGAAAGCCAGGATTTGTATGGTTTGCTACAGATTACTGCGGCATGGGCGCCTGGCGGGTATCGGTCTTGATTTCACCGTCACGCACCCAGGCTTCCACGGCTTCGATGAACAAATGTGGCTTGGTCGGGTGCAACTGCATGACGTGGTATTCGGCAAAGCAACTGCCGTCCGAATGGAACAGCAGGAAGCCGGCGCGGTAATATTGCGACGGATAGAATGAAGCCATCAGCGTCTGCTTGCCGTTATACAGGTCATATTCCAGGGTAAATTTCGCCTCCTCGAACGGCGGAATGACCACTTCCTCGCCAGTGAGCTTCAGCCCGCCGACCTTTTCCCGCAATGCGGCAAGCAGCGTCCTGCCCTGCTCCGCCACCTCCGCGACGCGTTGTTCGAGTTGTTCCATCATGCAGCTCCTTGTGCGATCGAGCGAATGACCGAGGCACCCACCGAATCGCCCGGGTCGAGTTCGGCCAGCTTGGCCAGTATCGCGGCGGATTCATCGGCATCGCCGCGGCGCAAGCGGATGAATGCCAGCGCTTTCAGGCTGAACAGGTAGAAATGTGCGGGAGCGGCATGATCCGTCCAGTCGCCCGCATCGGCTTCCAGGCGCTGCCAGTCCGAATCGAAATCACCCTGCATGGCAGCAGCTACCAGCGCCATGCGTGCCGCCATTTCCGCTAGCTCCAGATTGCCCTTGTAGAAGTAGTACTTGTACAGGGAAAAATACACCGGCAGGGCATCCGGGGCCTGGCGATGCGCCTGCAACAACAGGTCTTCTGCCTGAGGGCCGTCGGCATACGACTGCATCGCCCGTTCAAGCAACACGGCGATTTCGGCGGGCGCCTCGCCGCCGAACAGCACGCGGGACGTTGTCGAGGACTCCATCGAATCGTGTGCGCCGGATCAGACCGGACGGTTGTCGGGAATGCGGATTGGCCCCATTTCCTGCTTGCCCTGTTCGAAGCTGATCTCAGGCAGCTTGCCGACGTACCTGGCGACAGCTTCCTTGATCTTGTCCAGCTTGGCGGCAGTGTCCAGCTTCTTCAGGTCGGTACGTTCCAGGCCGACCAGGTCGAGCAGTTCGTTGTACACGGTAGCCTCGTCCAGCGGGAATACGTTGAACGGGATGCCGTCCATGTCGATCGCATATTTCTTGGAGATGTCCACATTGCCGGCAAAGGCAAAATACTGGCCATCCGGCTTGAGAAATTCGCCCAACACTTCACGCAATTCTTCCAGGTAGGCCAGTGAATCCAGTTCGCAGGCGATGAAGTCGAATTTGCCGCCGGTGGCGGCAAACATGGTCTGAAATGCCGAGATTTCCGGCGGACGCGCTTCGTCGGCGACCTGCTCGGCAAATTTCAGCGCAAGCTCGCCGCGAAAACCTTCGTCGGCTTTTTTCAATGCGCCTTTATAGACCGGGCAAAGCAGGCGTTTCTGTTGTTCCAGTGTCTGGATCGCTGAGGTGCTCATGATTATGTTTCCCTTGTATGATGGTTCAGATTGAAAATTCCTGCTTATCCCCAGACTTCGGCGGGTACCTGGAGGCGCTCCACCGGCTTATCGCCCAGCAAATGCTCTTCGATGATGGCGGCCACATCATCCTTGCTCACGCCGCCGTACATCACACCTTCCGGATAGACCAGCACACTGGGCCCGTTGCCGCATGGGCCGAGGCAACCGCTCCCGGTCACCGCATAGCGTCCCCACAGCCCCTGCTTCTCGAATTGCTGCAGGAATTCCTGGAAAACGGCCGTGCTGCCGTTGGCTCCGCATGAGCCGCGCGGATGCCCCGGCGGACGCGACTGGGTGCAGACGAATACATGTTTCTGGGGTTTTGCCATAGTTTTTTCCTTTATTCTCTCAAGTCAGGCTGCATATCTGGTTATCCATTTTTCCAGCAAGGACACGTGCTCCGCTTCCTCGTCGGCAAATTCTTTGGCCATTGCCTTGACCTCCGGGTCATGGGTGCTGGCAGCAATGTCGGCATAAAAAATCTGGCTGCGGCGTTCTCCGTTTAACGCCAGGTCTAGCGCATTGCCCACATCCATCATCGAGTCGACGCCTATCCAGTCGTACTGTTCGGGGCTGACTCCGTCAGGCCATGTGTATTCTTCGGCAGACAGTGCGGGCAGGCTGTGGAAACCGCCACGCTCCATGGCCAAAGCCAGATGCTTGCGGGAAAAAACCGCCATCTGGCGGAAAAATTTTCCGACCTCGATATTCCTGTCCGCATGCATGCTTTCAGCCAGTTCCTCAAAGCGCCGAGCGGCTTCACGTTCAAGCTCGACGGCATGCGCCAGAAATACATTGATATCTTCCACCGGGGCGCCCCTCACCCGAACTTGAACAGGATGCCGTAGCCGCCGCGCGGGTAGTCCCATTCGACGTTGCGGAAGTCATCGCAGATGATGCGGCAGGTACCGCACTCCAGGCAGCCGTCGGTGATCAGCGTGATGTTGCCGTTGCCTTCTGCCTTGTAGCAGTTCGCCGGGCAGACGCTGGTACATTGCTGGGTCTTGCAGTCGGAAACGCAGACCATTGGGTCGATGATGCTGATGTGCGGACGGCCGTGATCGACCTTGTAACGGTTCTGGAACAGTTTTTCCTCGACGTTGACATTCATCTCAAAGCCCTCCACATTTTGTATGCATCACCCAGCAATCCGGTCAGCGAACGGCTGCCGGTAAAACTCTTGAAAATCTCGCGTTCCTTGGTTTTCTTGTCCACGCCATCCACGGTGAGCATGTGTTTGGCTGCGTTGTTGAGCAGCTCCGGATAGGTGGTAAAGAACTGCGGATTAGCATGAAATATGCCCGGCATATCCTTGTATTTGGACAAGTCTTTCATCACGAAGCTGCCATCCAGCTTGCTGCGATAAACCGCAAGGTTGTCCTTGAGCATGTCCTTGCCAGCCTGCTTCAGCTCGATCACGGTCTCGGCTGCCAGACGCCCGGTGGTCATCGCCAGGTTGGAGCCCTCGCGGTGCACGGCGTTGACGAACATGCCGGAGTCGCCGACGATCATCCAGCCGTCGCCGTAAACCTGCGGCATCGCCTTGAGCCCACCTTCCGGGATCAGGTGAGCGGTGTATTCCTTCATCTCGCCACCTTCGATCAGTGGTTTGATCGAAGGGTGGTTCTTCATCTTTTCCAGCAGCAGGTAGGGCGAGATGCGCTCCTTCTTGAAGTCGGACAACATGCAGCCGACGCCGATGGTCAGTGATTCGTTGTTGGTATAGAGGAAGCCGGTGCCCATCATGCCCTGGGTGATCTTGCCGATCATCTCAATCACGGTGCCCTCGCCTTCACCCACGTTGAAACGGCTTTCCAGCGTTTCCTGAGGCAGAAACAGGATTTCCTTGACCGCCAACGCCACGTCGCCCGGGTTGAGTTCGGGGTGGAAACCGGCCTTTTTCGCCAGCAGCGAATTCACGCCGTCAGCCAGGATCACGATGTCGGCGAACACATCACCGTTCTCGCGGTCGGTCTGCACGCCAACCACGCGGTTGCCGTCCATGATCAGGTCGGTTGCGGTGGTCTCGCAGATCACCAGCGCACCGGCTTCGCGTACCTTTTCCGAAAACCACTTGTCGAATTGCGCGCGCAGGATGGTGTAGCGGTTGTACGGCGGCTTGTTGAAGGAGTCCGAACGGTAATGCGTACCCATGTAGGAATCGTCGTCCAGCACCCACATGCGCTGCTCGATGATGTGGCGCTCCAGCGGGGCTTCGTCGCGGAACTCGGGGATGATGCGCTCCAGCGCGTCCGAATACAGGATTGCGCCCTGCACGTTCTTGGAGCCGGGGTACTCGCCGCGCTCGATCTGGATCACGCTGAGCCCGGCCTTGGCCAGGGTAATGGCCGCCGCGTTCCCGGAAGGACCGGCACCGACCACGATGGCATCGAATTTTTCCATGATGTTCTCCTATGCTACTGCCGCCTCAGTCCTGCGGGCGGAAAGTTCTTTGCGGAAAGCCTCGGTCAGCGCGGGCAATATGGTCATCGCATTACCGACGATGCCGTAGGTGGCGAAATCGAAGATCGGCGCATTCGGGTCGCTGTTGATCGCCACGATCACGTCCGAGGCATCCATGCCGACGCGGTGCTGCACCGCCCCCGAGATGCCGGCTGCGATGTACAGCTTGGGACGCACGGTTTTGCCGGTCTGACCGACCTGGCGCTCGGCTTCGACCCAGCCGGACTGCACCACCGGGCGCGTGGCACCGACCTCGGCTCCCAGCACCTTGGCCAAGTCCCAGATCAGTTGGAAATTTTCCTGCTTTTTCATCCCCTTGCCGCCGGACACGATGATGTCGGCATAGGCCAGGTTGACCTTGTTGGTGTTCTGGTCCGGAATGAATTCCAGCACCTTGGTAATGATGTCGGTCTCTATCATCGACAACGGATGCTCGGTGATGCCGCCGCTGCGCGACTCGTCGCGCTTGGGCATGGCCATCACGCGCGGCCTGACGGTGGCCATCTGCGGGCGGTAATTCAGCGTCTGGATGGTGCACAGCAGGCTGCCGCCGAAGGTCGGCCGCGTCGCCAGCAGGCTGCGGATGTCGACGTCGATATTGAGTTCGGTGCAGTCGGCGGTAAGGCCGGTCTTCAGCGTGGTCGCCACGCTGCCGGCCAGGTCGCGCCCCAGCGTGGTCGCGCCGAGCAGCAGGATTTCCGGCTTGTAGGCGTTGACCAGGTCGGTCATGCCCTTGGTGAACGGCTGGTTGCGGTAGTCCTTGAGCAGCGAGTCTTCCATCAGGTAGCAATGGTCGGCGCCATGGTAGAACGCTTCCTGGCAGAACTTGCGCGTATCCTCGCCCGGTTCGCCCATCACCACGCCGGCCAGCTGCACGCCGAGCATGTCGGCCAGCTTGCGACCTTCGCCCAGCAGCTCCCACGACACGGTATGCGGCGTGCCCCGCTCGTGTTCGATGAACACCCAGACGCCGCGGTAGGCTTGCAGCTCCGGGGAGAGCTCGAATTTCTTCTTGCTGGCAGGTTTTTTGGTTTCTTCGCTCATGATCTTTTCCTCAAACACTCGCGCTCTTGTCGAGCGCTTCCTTTACATGCGGGAACTTGGTGAATATCCGCGACAGCAACGAGCCGGCCAGATCCTGCGGATCATTGCTTTCGGTCTGCACCATTTCCGCCTTGACTGTCTTCGGCTTCGGCGCGAACACCTTGCTCACTACGGTGGGCGAACCTTTCAGACCGATTTTGGTGATGTCCTCGATACCGGCCGCGACGCGGTCCCATTTCTTGATCGGGGTGCGCGCGGCACGGATCATGCTGGGCATGGTGGCAAAGCGCATTTCGTTGCTGCCTTCCAGCATGGTGATCAGGCTGGGCAGGCGCGTCTTCAATACCTGCACCCCGCCCTCGGAACGGCGCTGCACCACGATTTCGCGCTTTTCCGCATCCACGCTCTGGATCGAGGAAATGTAGGTGAGCAGTTCCAGGTTGAGACGCTTGGCCACGCCGGGGCCGACCTGTGCAGTATCGCCGTCTATGGTCTGCTTGCCGGTAAATATCAAATCCACCGGCATGTTCTTCTCGATCTGGCGGATGGCCGAAGCCAGCGCAAACGAGGTCGCCAGCGTGTCGGCCCCTGCGAACGCGCGGTCGGTCACCAGGATCGCTTCGTCGGCGCCGAACGACAACGCCTTGCGCAAGGCATTCTCTGCCTGCGGCGGACCCATGGTGATCACCGTGACGTAAGCACCGAATTTGTCCTTGATGCGCAGCGCCTCTTCCAGTGCAAACAAATCGTAAGGATTGACGATGGCCGGCACGCCCTGACGCATGATGGTATTGGTCACCGGATGCACGCGAATCTGCGCCGAATCCGGCACCTGCTTGATACACACCACGATATGCAACATGTCTGCTCTCCTTATTCCGCTTACGACTGCCGCACCGGCAGGGACGCGCGCAGGCTGTCCACGCTGAATGTTTTCACTCCAGTCGCGTCCTGGAATACCTTGAATACCTTTTCCGTGGCAGCGTCAGACTGCACGAAATCGCCATAAGCCTGCTCCAGCAACCCTTTGTATTCCGCTTTGAGCTCGACATCGCTACCGCCGCTGAAATTGTGGCGCGCCATGTACTGGTTGAAACGCTTGAGGATGTGCAGCCGGTTTACGTTGACCACGCGCTGGTCATATTCCACGCCCAGGTAATCAAGAAACTCCTCTGCCGAGGAAAATCCTTCCAGTGCTTTTACGGTTTCGCTCATGTTGTCTGTCCTCAGGAATGTCCGGCCACAAAGGGCACGGTGTCGAAATAAATCTGCTGCAGATCGATCTGCGCCGGGGGGTGTTTGTAGCGATGTGCGAAATCGCGCACCTTGGACAGAATGGCCTGCGCCTCGAATGTGGAAAGGCTGATACCGATGTCGGCGTAGGCCTTGATTACCGCGCTGGTGCCGGAGTGCTTGCCCAGCACCATACGGTGCGCCATGCCCACCTCGGAAGGATCGAACGCCTGGTAATTAAGCGGGCTTTTCAACAGGCCGTCGACATGAATGCCGGCTTCATGGGTAAATACTGCAGACCCGACGATGCTCTTGTTCACGGCAACGCCACGCCCGGAGGCTTCCGCCACCAGCTGCGACAAATTGTGGTAATTGTGCATATCGACGCCGCTCTCGATGTTGTGGATGTGGCGCAGCGCCATCGCCACCTCTTCCAGCGGCGCATTGCCGGCGCGCTCGCCCAGGCCGTTCACCGTGGTGTTGACGTGGGTTGCTCCGGCACGCACCGCCGCCAGCGAATTGGCCGTGGCCAGGCCGAAGTCGTTGTGGGCGTGAATTTCCAGCTGCAGGTCGGAGGTTTGCCTGAGCAGGCTGAAACGCTCGAAGGTGGCAAATGGATCGAGCACGCCCACCGTGTCGGCAAAGCGGAAGCGCAATGCACCGCAGTCCTGGGCGGTTTCCGCTACCCTGCGCACGAAGTCGATGTCGGCGCGCGAGGAGTCCTCTCCGCCGACGCAAACCAGATAACCCATTTCAGTTGCTGCAATGACGAACTGGCGCACCATACTCAGCACCCAGGCGCGGTCCTTGCCCAGCTTGTTCTGGATGTGAATGTCGGACACCGGGATGGACAGGTTCACCCAGTCCACGTTGCAGCGCGACATCGCCGCCAGATCGGTCTCGTGCATCCGCCCCCACACCATCAGGCCGGCCTGCAGTTCCTGGGCGGCGATCTCGTTGATCACTTCGCATTCCGCCTCACCCATCACCGGCACGCCGACCTCCAGTTCGGATACGCCAGCGGCAACCAGCGCATGAGCAATGCCGATTTTTTCCTCTGCGCTGAACGCAACGCCGGCCGTCTGCTCGCCGTCGCGCAACGTCGTATCGTTGATTGTCACCATGGCACTGTAATGTTCGTTGCTCATAAACGTTGAACCCTTTCGGGCAACTAATCAGCAACAAGTGTGCCACCATCAGTAAATGATTCAGATCAACAGGATAACGCGCATGATTGAGCTTCGCAGATTGGCCAGAATAAAACAAAATACCGTTTTGTAATGTTTGCGACACACACCCAGAGGTATTCCCAAGTAATTTGCTTGACTTCTGGTTCAGTTCTATAAGAGAGTTAACAATCTAGCGGATAGATTAGGAATTAAAGATGGATGCCTACAGGGAATTAGAAATAGACGCCAGGGAATTTTTGCCGGTGTTGCGCGAAATGGCCCGCTGCTACCAGTCATTTACATTTTTTGCAGCCAAGCATGTGCGTGAATTGGGATTGACCACCTCGCAGTTCGACGTCATTGCAACCCTGGGCAATACCGAAGGCATGACGTTCAAGCATCTGGGCGAAAAGACACTGATCACCAAAGGTACGCTGACCGGTGTAGTAGACCGCCTGGTTGCCAAGAAGCTGGTACGGCGGATTGCCTCACCTGAGGATGGGCGCAGCCAGATTGCGCAACTGACCGCCGAAGGTAATGCCCTGTTTGAACGTTCCTTTCCCGAACATCTTGAATATCTTGGCAAGGCATTCGACGAGATAACTGCGCACGAGCTGCAAGAGATACAAGGCATGCTGCTCAAATTGTCAGCAGCATTCAAACGGGCAATGGATGCCTGATGATGTAATAATGCACGAGAGGTGTCAGACGCAACATTCGTTATTACCAAGCTGGAAAGGAATCGTAATGAGCAAGGCAGTTTGTGTGCAGAAAAACCCGTTTGCCGTTGAACTGGAGCCGGGCGATTACTACTGGTGTGCCTGCGGACGCTCCGGGACCCAGCCGTTCTGTGACGGCAGTCATAGCGGCACCGATATCGAGCCGGTAAAATTTACCGTTACGGAAAAAGAGACGAAATATCTGTGCGGTTGCCGGGCCACGCATACGTCCCCGTTCTGCGACGGCACACACAGCAAAATTTGAACAGAGGCTGGCATCCTTCCGGAAAAGCCAGCCTTGCCCCTGTTAGCTCAGACGTTGAAACTTTCGCCGCACCCGCAAGTGTCCTTGACGTTGGGATTGTTGAACTTGAAGCCCTCGTTCAAACCTTCCTTGGCGTAATCCAGTTCGGTGCCGTCAAGATAGGCCAGGCTCTTGGTATCCACCAGCAATTTCACGCCATGGCTCTCAAAGGTTAGGTCTTCTTCGTCGAACTCATCGGCAAACTCCAGGCTGTAAGCCATGCCCGAACAGCCGGATGTCTTGACACCGATGCGCAACCCTACCCCCTTGCCGCGGTTGCTCAGGAAATTCTGCACCCGGTTTGCCGCACGTTCCGTCAGGGTAACTGCCATGATTTTCTCCTAGACTGAAAAAGAAGAACCACAACCGCAGGTGGAGGATGCGTTCGGGTTATTGATCACAAAGCGCGCGCCTTCCAGTCCTTCCATATAGTCGACGGAGGCGCCTTCCATGTACTGGTAGCTCATCGCATCGATCAGCAACGACACGCCATTCTTGACGATTACAGTGTCATCCTCGTTGATGAGCTCGTCGAAAGCGAAGTTGTACTGAAAGCCGGAACAGCCGCCGCCGGATACGTAGATACGCAGCTTCAACGCCGGGTTGCCTTCTTCCTCGATCATCAGTTTCACCTTGTCCGCCGCATTTTCGGTGAAATCCAGCGGGGATAGAACTTCAGCCTGCAGTTGAGTCATCATTTGCTATTTCTCCATTAACAAAATTCATTCCGCAGCACACGCCTGGTAGCCCTCTGCTTCCACCTCGCGCTTGCCCTTGAGATCGGCCACCGCCGCCTTGATCGCATCTTCGGCCAGGATCGAGCAGTGGATCTTCACCGGCGGCAGCGCCAGTTCCTCGGCAATGGCTGTGTTCTTGATCGCCAGCGCCTCGTCCAGCGTCTTGCCCTTGACCCAGTCGGTCACCAGCGAACTCGAGGCAATCGCCGAACCGCAGCCGTAGGTCTTGAATTTCGCATCCTCGATCACGCCGGCATCGTTCACCTTGATCTGCAGCTTCATCACGTCGCCGCAGGCCGGTGCGCCGACCATGCCGGTGCCGACATGCGCATCGTCCTTGTTCATCGAACCGACGTTGCGCGGGTTCTCGTAGTGATCCATCAACTTGTCGCTATAAGCCATCTCAAACTCCTGCGCCATGTACTTGCCTGCCGGAGATTCGAGCAAGGAGCATGCCAATCCATCAATGGCCGTAATAACGCGGGGTTGGCCGGTACTGCACAACAAACAGCCGTTACGCTTGTAACTTTTACTACAAACAATTGTCGCATCGCTGTTGCCAGGCAAACTATGCCAGGCGATTTCCCCCAACCGTTCAGACCAATGGTTGAGTTCGAAGTGTGGGCATGTAAATTGCTTTATGTCTGGATAGCAAAATGATTGAAGAGGAACTCAAGGTGCGCGTTTCCAAGAACGACAACATAGAACTGGTCACGGTGTACGAGGTGAGCAAGATACTCAACTCGTCGCTGGATTTGCACAAGACCTTGCGTAGCGTGTTGAACGTGTTGTCCAGCCATCTGCATACACAGCGCGGCATGGTCGCATTATTGCAGGAAGATGGTTATCTGCAGGTTATCGCGGCCACCGGCATGGATGCGGACGAAATTGCCCAGGGCCGTTTCAGGGCAGGCGAAGGCGTGATGGGCAGCATCCTCAAGAGCGGCGTTCCCGCCGTAATACCGGACATCACCAAGGAGGCGCTGTTTCTCAACCGTACCGGCTCGCGCAAGAGCAAGGGTGAAACCATCATTTCCTTTGTCGGCGTACCGATCAAGGCCGGTCGCGACATCATTGGCGTGCTCAGTTTCGACCGGGAAAACGATCAGGATGAAAGTCGCAATTTCGGCAGCGACGTGCGCTTCCTTTCCATGGTGGCCAATCTGGTCGGCCAAACGGTGCGTCTGCACCAAAAAGTGGCAGAGGATCGTGCCAATTTGTTACAGGAGAAGATGCGCCTGCAGTCCGAACTGCACAGCAAGTACAGCCTGGACAACGTAATCGGACAGAGCAAGGCCATGCAGAACGTATTTGCCGAGGTGCATCAGGTGGCAGCCTCAAGATCGACCGTGCTGTTGCGCGGTGAATCCGGCACCGGCAAGGAAGCCGTTGCCCGGGCCGTCCACCATCTCTCGCCGCGCAAGGACAAGCCGTTCATCAAGGTCAACTGCGCCGCGCTGTCGGAGACCCTGCTGGAATCGGAACTGTTCGGACATGAGCGCGGCTCGTTCACCGGTGCTTCCCAGGAACGCAAGGGACGCTTTGAACTGGCGCATGGCGGCACCCTGTTCCTCGATGAAATCGGCGATATCTCTCCCGCCTTTCAATCCAAGCTGCTGCGCGTGCTGCAGGAGCGGGAATTCGAGCGGGTGGGCGGGACCAAAACCATCAAGGTGGATGTGCGCCTGATCGCCGCAACCAATCGCAACCTGGAAGAAGCGGTCACCCGGGGAAACTTCCGCGAAGACCTGTACTACCGCATCAATGTGGTGGCCATATTCCTGCCTCCGCTACGCGAGCGGCGCGAAGACATACCCTTGCTGGCGGAATACTTCCTGCAACAGTCGAACAAGGAAAATGACAAGCGCCTGAAGTTTTCCCCGGAAGTCGTACAAGTGCTGTACAACTGCCAATGGCCCGGCAACGTGCGCGAGTTGTCCAATTGCGTCGAACGCATGGTTGCCACAACGCATGGCAACATCATCCGTAAAAAAGACCTGCTGTGCGACCGCGAGATGTGTTTTTCCTTCGTCATGTGGGAACAGCACAGCAAACATTCGGTTTTCCCTATCGTCAACGTTTCGGCTGCCGCTGCAGAAGCCCCGGCGCGCGAGATTCCGCGCAGCGAGCCAGCCTCTGTTTCCCCGCCAATCGAAACGGCATACCCCGCGAGCAAATCGGGCGACCCGCAGAAGCAGCAGCTCGTCGATGCCCTGGAAAAATGCGGCTGGGTACAGGCCAAGGCGGCCCGTCTGCTAGGCATTACGCCGAGGCAGATCGGCTATGCCATTATCAAGCACGGTATTGACGTGAAGCGATATTGAATCCGGCATGCGTGGTTGTCCGCGCATGCTGTTACCGTCCTGCAGCACCCGTCCCCGTTTGTAGCAAACCTCCCCCTGAGCTGTCGCGATTCATACAGTTTGGTTCCCTCCTCGTTGAAACAGGTTGCTTATCAATTTGAATTAAAAAGAATTATTTTCTGGCACGCGGCTTGCTAAAGATACCGGCAGTGGAAATATTCATTTAACTGGACTGACGGGGCCGCTATGACATTCACAACTGAAGACAGTACTCTTTCCAGACTCAAGCCGCTGGGCGGCATCAGGGTCGAGGTGGCAGGACAAGCCGCATCCGGTTGCAGCACCAGTGGCGGTGAGGGCAAAGCGAGTTGCGGCTCATCGGCCGGACCGTCCGACATGCCGACGGAAATCTGGGAAAAGGTAAAGAACCACCCCTGCTATTCCGAGGAAGCACACCATCATTATGCGCGCATGCACGTTGCGGTCGCCCCGGCCTGCAACATCCAGTGCAACTACTGCAACCGCAAATACGACTGCTCCAACGAATCGCGTCCCGGCGTGGTGTCGCAAAAACTCACTCCCGATCAGGCGGTGAAAAAAGTATTGGCCGTCGCCAGCGAAATCCCGCAAATGACCGTGCTCGGCATCGCCGGCCCCGGTGATGCACTGGCCAATCCGAAAAAGACTTTCGAGACATTCAGACTGGTACGCGAAAAAGCATCTGACTTAAAA
>CAZMSI010000027.1:0-13508 GCA_964568895.1 uncultured Sideroxydans sp.
TGCGCGAAAACGCGTGCAAGGGTCTGGGAAGCGGCGGCAAGGGTCTGCAAAACCCGGATCGAGGGTTCGAATCCCTCCGTCGCCTCTGAGGAAAGAGTCTTCAAGTGAAGCCGTTCAAGGATCTTGTGAAATGGCCAAGATCCGTAGACGGCTCTCTTGATTCCTTTGACAAGGCCTAGATTCGAAGGCAACGCCAAAGGTTCAGGGCGCTTACATCCGTTGGGGAATGTAAAGTAGCACTTGAAGATACCAGGCTAAGAACTCAAGATTGAGAACGATAGAGGAAGGCCCGGAAGGATCCTCCAATGCGGGCTAGGTCTTGTCCGGTCCAACAGTATGGTATTGGTGATCCTGTCCGATTTCTAGGGCATGAAACGATGATATTGCACAAGGCACAATCTTGGTACAACAAGACTTGCGACCACGAAGGAGCTGACTGATCACTTGTCAAGCCCTTGAGTTCACGCCTTCCCCTGTGGAGTATTTTCCTTGGTTTTGCGATGCTGCCTTAGTCTCCCATCATTGCCGGATCCGTGCCCAATCAAGTTTGGACAGACGACCGGCCCATTGCTCAGGCGAGGATTGCATGCCTTGGATCTCTGCTAGGTTGATACGGTGAACTCAACCGGGAAGTGATCTGAGGCGTGTTTGTACTTCGCCCATATCTTCTGGCCACCCGCCATGTCTTTCCAGATCTTGGCATCCTTGACCCATTGTCCTCTCCCCTGCTCCGGGTAGAGGACATGATCGATCCAAACCCTCTGCCACACATTGTTGAAAATCGGATCCTTGAAACTTGTCGTACTCAACCTTGTGAAGTCGAGTTCTGATTGATCCTTCAGACTGAGCGTCTCGAACAACGCGTTCCTTAGACACATATCCGGGTTCCAAACCGTTCCCATCAGCCTTTCGACACCACTTCCAAAAAGCCGCTTCTCGCTGGCATCCAGGCCCGGTCCGTCGTTGATGTCGCCGCATAGAACTATGGGAACGTTCTTGGTTTCATTGGCTTCAAGGTAGGGTTCAAGGAATCCCGATCTCAATTCAGTAGCTTGTGCAAGGATCTTCCGTCGGTTGGCATCTGACTTCTGCCACCACTTGCTCCACTCATAGGCGTTGAACACGCCCTTGCTCTTCAAGTGCAAGCCAAGGATCCTGAATCTGTCGCCCCCTGTGGGGTTGAGTTCGACATATAGAGGTCGCCTTTCAAACTTGTAGTTCTCTTGAATCTCATCACCGTCCGTATCCACCAGGAATGGGTCAAACACCTCGAGATTGTTCGTATCGAAGTATTTGAGTGGGGGATTCTGGAACTTGCCTTGATCAGTCCGGACAGCTATTCCCACGTTTTGAGACTGACCCTTGGACGGCTGGACTTGCACAACCCAATCTCCGGCCACATCCTGATCAAAGAAGAGCTCGAGCTCACCCGCTCTGTTCGGACCTTCAACCACGACGACTACGTCAGGCTCAATCTCATTCAGAACTCCTGATAGGTCGTCACGCCTCTGCTTCACCGTAGATCCTGGGGCGTGGAAGGGCTTGTCCTGGTCAGCCTTGAATGCTGGGGGCAAGTCGTTCGGGCCGAAGAGATCGTTCATCCATTCCATGTTCCAAACGACAGCTTTGACGTCTGCCATCGGTCCTCCCTCTGAGCAGCAGAGAACGACTGCTCAACATCGATTGATCTTGTGCTGTTCCGGGTTGAGCTGCGAAACTCGGGGCCCCCTTGGAGTTGGACAACGCACTGCGCCTTGATATTGGACGCACTACATCAACTATACAGAAGCCACATCCGCCCGTCAACGCACTCTCGTTTCAGGTTTGAGGATGGGGAGATTTCTCTCATGCTGCAAGAACCTCTTGGCGTACCATATCAGATGCCCACGGAGACGAGGGCAGCTAGTGCAAGCCGTCATAGGGGACGTGGTGCACCGGAGCCTGGCTTGAGACGTATCAAGAATCTCATGTTATTGTTCCCTTGACACGTGCAAGGATCTATGTCGAGTTCAACCTCGACGGACATTCCCGGGATTCGGCCTGTGACCAGAGAAGACAACACACAACAGGAAAGACAGCGCTTGTTGATTGTCCCTGAGGGGCATACCAGGGAAACCTCAGTCCTCGTGGAAATTGCATCTCCCACAGCTGTCCGCAGTCAGAACTTGCATTGAAGGAGAACAGGGTGTAGAGTGTGACCGTCAACTGAATACAGGTTTTCAATGCGCTACTTGTCGTAGTGCAGAGTCCGGCGAAGGGGGGCGCCCTCAAGGACACCACAACCGCCCAGCTTCGATCGGCTGGGCGGTTTCTCGTTTTTGCTGGACTCCTGAGACTGCATTCTGCTCGTGGCGGGATGCAGGACGGAGGAAGGCATGCTCACGTCGGAGTTCGCTGCTCACGTCCTCGGAAATGCCAAGACTCGCTGTTTTCTTCTGGCGACCAGGTTGCTCCATAGCCTGGTCGTTTTATGTATGATTGCTGCTCCCTTCACAGTCGCGATGCCTGCACAGGCCGCAGCGTCTGGGTCCGAGCAGCTTACACTCTTCAAGTCCGCTCCTTCAGACAGGGAGAATTATTCTCCTACCGGCACCAGGACTCTATCCAACACGTCCCGCCCCATTTTCGATAGACCCCTAGCACGAGTTGGCGAGCGGCCCTCTTTGGTGGGACCTCAGTCCCCCAACGAGCTCGGGCCTTCATCATCCTTTTCCCATGACTTCTTCCCATCGGCTGGGGCACCTGAGCCTCCTTCAGATACCACCATCAAACACTTCGGCTACTCATCATCGACTCTTACAGCACTCGGCATGAGATACGACTCTGGCCGAGTCGGCGGGGGCTGGCCGTATTCTGGCGCAGCCTACTCGCAAGGAGACAGCGTCCATGTTGCCGGCTCCATGGATTGCTTTCGGTATGATCTCCCCACTGCATGCGCTTATTCTTCGATGAGTTTTGATGTCGGAGGCGGAAGCTCAACTGGCGCGACTGGGACCTCAGGGTTTCGTTTCTCTATTGACACCAACCACTGCTCGATCAATGCCTCTATCCCCAGCAGTATCTATTTCGATTGCTATGCATATCCCGACCGCGGATGGAACACTGCATTCAGCTACGTATGGTTCTCAGCCTATTCCGGTCAAGGTGGTCAGATTCAGAACCTCTTCGTCACAAAGGTCGAAACTGAATGGTCGGGTATAGCCCCGGGGTTCTCCGATTCACAAGCCGCTTGCAGCATGCAACTAAAGGTCACTGGGGGGTATTCAGGTGTCCCTGCCCAGCAAGAGGCGGGCATAGGCGCATGTCCGTTTGCTCAAAACTACGCGGGCGACCCCATCAACACTCACTCGGGAACCTTCGACTACGGAGTCGTTGACCTTTCTACCTCCACCCCTGCCGGCCCGCTCAACTTTCAACGCTTCTACTCATCCCAGCTATCTGGACAGTCAGGCGGCCTGCTGGGACCCGGATGGACCCACAGCCAGGATATCCGCCTGGCCTTCGGCACCTCAAGCACTGGGACCCTCACCGATGTGTTCCTCAAAGTAGAAACGTCCAACCAGTTCCGCTTCAGGGCCAACGCCGACGGCACTTTCACTCCCTACCCGGGGGTCTTCGCCACCCTAACGCAGGATCCGGGTCCACCGGTCACCTATACCATGGTGGATTCGCGACAGAACACCTTCCAGTTCGACGATCAAGGGCATGCCATCTCTTGGACGAACAGCACCGGCCAAGCATTCGGATACTCATACGACGCTTCAGGCCACCTGGCTCAAGTGGCAGGTCCAACCGGCCTCCGGTACCTCAATCTGACCTATGATTCTCAAGGCCGGGTTGCCCAGGTTTCCGACCAGACCGGACGCCAGCTCAGCTTCGGATACGATGCCGCAGGAAACCTCTCTTCCTCAACCGACGTGCTCGGTCAGATTTGGAATTACTCCTATGACTCCGCCCATCATCTGACCGAAGTCTCTGATCCCAATGGGGCCACGGTTCTGACCGTCGCTTACGACGCGGCGGGACGTGCCGTTCGCCAGACCAATGGCGACGGGCAGGTGCAGGCGGACCTCACCTTCACTTCCAACGCCAGCACATCCGTCACGGACGGACTCGGGAACACCCGAACAGATAACTACAGCCAGCAGAACACTGGAACGAGCCAGCAGGACGCCGCTGGAGGGACCCTGCAGCGATCCTTTGACAACAACTTCAAACCCACCAGCCTGACGGATCCGTCCGGCGACATAACCAGTTTGTCATGGAGCGGGGCCAATCTGACACAGGTCGTCGACGCGGAAAGCGGTCAGACCGACCTCAGCTATGACTCCCTCAACAACTTGACCTCGGTCGTGGACCCGCGCGGCCACCTCACTACCTACACCTACTCCGGCACGCTCCTCACAAGCTCGACGGACGCCCTGAGCGGAACGACGACGTACACTTACACTGACACCTCAGATGCCCCCGCGCCCGCCGGTCTGCTCAAGTCGGTGACCGATCCACTCGGCAATACGACCTCCTACACCTACGATCCATACGGTCAGCGCACGTCGATGACCGATGCACTGGGTCATGCCACCTCCTATTCATATGACGACGTAGGGCGGCTCGTCGACACGACCGACCCGCTCGGTCATGTCACCCACAACCAGTACGACGCCGCCAGCCGCCTGATCCAGGTGACGCGCAACTACGACCCCGGACGTCCGCAGAACGACCAGGATCAGTACAACATCGTGACCCGGTACACCTACGACGCCCGCGGCAACCGGACCAGCCATACCGACACATTCGGCCGGACAACCGTGTACACCTATGACGGAGCCGATCGGCTCCTCGCCACCACCGATCCCGACGGCAACATCACAACCAACGCGTACGACGCGAACGGGAACCTGACATCGACGACGGATGCCCTGGGCCGGGTCACCACGTTCTCGTATGACGCCCTCAATCGGCTGATAGCGACGACGGATCCTCTAGGGAATATGGCGACGACAAGCCATAACCCTGACGGCACGGTGGCCTCATCGGCCGACGCGCTGGGTCGGGTCACGACGTTTGCCTACGATGGACTGAAGCGCGTCATCGCGACGACAGACCTTCTCGGAAACACATCTTCGACGACCTATGACGGGGCCGGAAACATTGCCACATCCACCGATGCTCGCGGACATACGACCACATTCCAGTACGACGCCCTCAGCCGGCTCATCTCTCAAACCGACGCAGCCGGCGGTCTCACAGAGTACTACTACGATGCCAACGGCAACCGTGTCCGCCAAGTTGACCCCAACGGGAACATTACTGACTATGCCTACGATGCCTTGAACCGCCTGATCTCGGTGACCGATCCGCTGGGCGGGCTGACATCCTACACCTACAACTCGGTCGGCAATCGCGTGTCAATGACCGACGCCAACGGGCATGCGACCACCTTCGGCTACGACGCCCTTGACCGCTTGATCTCTACAACTGATCCGCTCGGCCACAGTTCCTCGACTGCTTTCGATGCACTAGGGAACATCACCAGTCGTACCGACCCCAACGGCCACACCACTTCCTATACCTATGATGTCCTCAACCGGCTGGCCTCCCAAACTGACCCTCACGGTGGAACTACATCATTCGCCTACGACGCCGTCGGCAACCGGACCAGCATGACGGACGCCAACGGACATACAACCTCCACCACCTACGATGTCCTCAACCGGGCTGTGGCTGTCACTGACGCCAACGGCAACTCAAGATCAACATCCTACGACCCCGTGGGCAACGTCATTTCCTCCACGAACGCACTTGGGGATTCGACCACCTTTGCATACGATGCGCTCAATCGGCAGATTTCGGTCACCGATCCCACAGGCAACATCACCTCCTATGTCTACGACGCCAATGGAAACCGCACCAGCATGACGGATGCCAACGCCGTCACGACCCTCTATCATTTCGATTCCCTTGACCGCCTTGTTGAGGTGATCGAGAACTACGTCTCCGGGATGCCCTCCTCTTCGGACGTCAATGTCACCACCGACTACATCTACGACTCCAACGGAAACCGGCTGACGATCCATGACGCCAACGGAAATGTGACGAGCTTCGCCTACGATGCCCTCAACCGGCTTGAGGGCGAGTCTGATGCGCTGGGCAATACCACGACCTATGGCTACGATGCGGTTGGCAACCGAACTTCGCTCACCGACGCCAACGGTTTCACCACCCATTACGCGTACGACGCCGCCAACCGGCTCACGACCATCGACTACCCGGCGCCTGACGCGGATGTCACTTTCACCTATGACGCAGCCGGGAACCGAACCGACATGACCGATTGGGTGGGATCAACGCACTGGGCGTATGACTCCCTCGACCGCACATCAGCCATCACGGACCCCTTTGGTGGGACGGTCTCCTACGGCTATGACGCCGTCGGCAACCGCACGTCGCTAACCTACCCTGGCGGCAGGGCGGTGAGCTACAGCTACGACCCGGCCGACCGGCTGGCCCAGGTGACGGATTGGTCTGCCTACGTAACGAGCTACACGTACGACGCCGCCGACCGGCTGGCCACCACATTGCTTCCCAACGGGGTGGTGTCATCAAACACTTACGACAGCGCCGGCCGGCTCACGCAGATCGCTCACACCGCTGGGGCTGACACGCTGTCTTCGTTCCAGTACATCTACGACTCTGTGGGGAACCGCACCCAGGCAGTCGAGACGCTGACATCGCCGGGCGCTGGGCCGACCGTGACCGTGACGGTCACAGATGCCTCGGGCAGCCCCCTGCCCGGGCTGACCGTGTACGCTTTCTCCGGCACAACCTACACCAACTTCAGCCAGGTCACTGACGCCGCCGGGGAGGCGCAGATCACCCTTCCTGCCGGCGACTACCGCTTCCGGGTCGACGTCGACGGAACACAGTTCTGGAGCGGCGATACCAACCACTGCACCGTCCCGGGTTGCTCCAGCGTGACGATCACGGTACCCGATCCGGTCATAGTCAGTGTGACCAACACGGCCGGGTCCCCCAAGGCGGATCTCTCCGTCTATGCCTTCGACGGGGCAATCTACACCAACTTCCACGGCACGACGGACGCCGCGGGGCAGGTCTCGCTTCGCCTGCCACCGGGTGACTACCGCTTCCGGGCCGATTTGAACGGCACCCAGTTCTGGAGCGGCGGGACCAACCACTGCGCGGTACCGGCGTGCACCATGGCCTCTGCCACAGTGACGGAACCAGTGACGGTGACCGTACTGGACGACATTGGCAATCCGAAGTCTGACGTCCAAGTCTACGCCTTCAGCGGCGGCGCCTACACCAACTTCCACGGTACGACAGACGCCTCGGGGCAGGTGGTCTTCACCCTACCCGAAGGCAGCTACCGCTTCCGGGCCGACTTCAACGAAACCCAGTTCTGGAGCTCGAGCGCCGATGACTGCTCGCTTCCCGGCTGCCTGAGCGACTTAGTGACAGTATCCACACCGATCACTGTCTTGGTCAAGGACACGGACGGGGCGCCTGCGTCAGGTCTCGCCGTCTACGCCTATGACGGCTCAACGTACACCGGTCTTCACAAGACCACCAACGCCTCCGGCGAAGCCGTCTTCACATTGTCGGCGGGGAGCTACCGCTTCCGGGCGGATCTGAATGGGACCCAGTTCTGGACAAGCGGAGGCAACGACTGTGGTGTGCCGGGGTGCATCGCGGATTCGGTGACGGTGACCATCCCGGTGGCGGTATCCGTGGAGGACACGGATGGCACGGCCATGCCGGGTCTCCCCGTTTATGTCTACGACGGTGGCACGTACACCGGATTCAATGGCACGACTGACACCCTGGGCCAGACAGCCTTCACTCTGCCACAGGGGAGCTACCGCTTCCGGGCCGACCTGAACGGGACCCAGTTCTTCAGCATGCCGGTCAACCACTGCGACATCCCCGGCTGTCTGAGCGCGACCGTCTCGGTCACCAAGCCCGTGACAGTCAGCGTAGTAGACGGCTCCGGTGCGCCGCTTGCAGGAGCCACAGTCTATGCCTTCGACGGCCCCACGTATACTGGATTCAGCAAGACCACGGACACTGCCGGCGCTGCGGTTTTCACTCTGCCACGCGGCAGCTACCGCTTCCGAGCCGATGTGGGCGGGATCCAGTACTGGAGCTCGACCTCGAACGACTGCACGATTCCCGGCTGCGAGACCCTGACGATTACTGCCGCCCCACCGGCGACTCCGACGAGCACACCCACGGCGACAAGCGTTTCTCCAACCTCAACTCCTTCAGCCACACCCCTGCCGCCAAGCGCGACGCCAACATCAACTCCCCTACCTCCAACGGCGACGGCCACGGCAACGCCTGTGCCCGCAACGGACACCAGTGTACCTCCCACGGCGACCGCGACCGCTTCTCCACTGCCGCCCACCTCAACCGACACGCCGACACCGACAGCCACGCCCACCCCGACCACCACACCGACACCTGTCGCATTCCGCCCCCTGAATGGGATGGCGGCATTGGTCAGCGTACAGCACCTCGCGGGAAAGGTGCTTGAACCGCTGGGACAGGGAAGCCCGGTATCCGTTGCGGTTCAGGACACCGACGGCAGCCCGAAGTCGGGTGTGCCAGTCTATGCGTTCGATGGCGCCGCGTACACGGGATATTCGGCGACGACTGACGCCAGCGGGGCGGCCACACTGAGTCTCCCCGACGGAAGCTATCGCTTCCGGGCCGATTTCAACGGCACCGAATTCTGGAGCTCAGACGTCAACGACTGCACCCTTCCGGGCTGCACAGCCGACTCCGTGGTCGTGACCGTACCCGTGACGGTGACGGTCTCCAATACCTCCGGTGCACCGCAGTCGGGGCTCCCGGTCTATGCATTCGACGGGGCAAGCTACACCGGCTTCCATGCCACCACAGACGCCAGCGGGCAGGTGTCCCTTACTCTGCCCGAGGGAAGCTACCGCTTCCGGGCTGATATCAACGGTACTCAGTTCTTCAGCTCGCCCAGTAATGGCTGCACCATCCCTGGGTGCACCGATGATGCGGTAGCGGTGACCGTCCCAGTTGCAGTGACTGTCCAGGACACGAATGGTGTGCCTCAGGTCGGCTTGCCAGTCTACGCCTTCTCCGCCGGCGTCTACACAGGCTACTACGGCACGACCGACGCCTCGGGGCAAGTCGAGCTGACCCTGCCCGAAGGCGCCTACCGCTTCCGCGCCGATCTCAACGGCACGGAGTTCTGGAGCTCAAGCACTGATGACTGCAGCCTGCCGGGCTGCACGGCGGCGGCCATCCAGACGACTCTGCCGGTTACTGTGACGGTGCTGGAAACCTCCGGGGCGCCGCAATCTGGCCTCCCCGTCTACGTCTTTGACGGCGCGAACTATACCGGCTACCAAGGGACCACCGACGCATCAGGTCAGGTCGCGTTCACCCTGCCGACCGGTTCGTATCTGTTCCGGGCCGACCTGAATGGCACGCAGTTTTTCAGCAGCGCAAGCAATGATTGCTCCGTCCCCGGATGCGAGTCGGACACGGTGACGGTGACCATCCCGGTCACGGTGACCGTCCAGGACACAAGCGGATCCCCTGCGGCGGCGCTCTCGGTCTACGCCTTCTCCGGCGGCGTCTACACCGGGCATCAGGGAACAACCGACGCCTCGGGACAGGCCTTGTTCACCCTTCCTCAGGGCGCCTATCGCTTCCGGGCGGATCGGAACGGCACTGAGTTCTGGAGTGCCGCGACCGACAACTGTGCCATCCCTGGATGCACTACCGACTCGGTGATTGTGACTGTTCCAGTCACAGTAACCGTGGCCAGCGAAAGCGGCGCACATTATCCCGATCTCCCGGTCTACGTTTTTAGCGGCGATGTCTACACCGGCTTCCACGGTATCAGTGACGCCAGCGGCCAGGTCATCTTCACCCTGCCGGAGGGCAACTACCGGTTCCGGGCTGACTACAACAATGTGCCCTTCTGGAGCGCCGGGACGAACGACTGCACGATCCCAGGATGCGCCACGGCGGCGGTCACGATTCCTGGTGGGTTGGGCACCACTACCACGACCATCGACTACGGCTATGATGCCCTCTACCGCGTGACCTCAGCCGACTACTCCAGCGGCGCGTTCTTCCACTACACGTACGACCGGGTGGGGAACCGGCTGACGCAGGACACCCAGGCAGGCACCGACACATATGTCTACGATGCCGCCAACAGGCTGACGTCAGTGAACGGAGCGGCCTTCACCTGGGATGCTAATGGGAACCTGCTCGGCGACGGGACCAGCACCTATGTCTACGACCATGCCAACCGGCTGACTTCGGCGGTGCAAGGGGCGGACAGCTACACCTTCGCCTACAACGGCCTCGGCGACCGGCTGCAGCAGACCGTCAATGGATCGCCGATTGACTACACACTGGACCTCAATGCTGGGCTGACGCAGGTCCTGAGTGATGGTACGAATGCGTATCTGTATGGCGTCTCGAGGATAGGCGAGGAGCAGGCAGGAGAGTGGCAATATCATCTAGCTGACGCGTTAGGGAGTGTTAGGCAATTGAGCAGCCCTTCCAGCGAAATCTCCCTAGCGGAGGACTACCAGCCATTTGGGGAACCTCTTGCGAGTATTGGACCCTCTTCTTCGGTGTATTCCTTTGCGGGCGAGCAGGCTTCTGGCACGGCTCTGTTGTACTTGAGAACCAGATACTACGACACCAAGCTTGGTCAGTTCGTCGCCAAGGATCTTTGGGGGGGCGACCCAGTGCTACCGGGGACTCTGAACAAGTACAGGTACGCGGGCTCGAATCCAGTCAATCTAACGGATCCTTCAGGTTTGATGCCTGTCTCCTCCTCATCCAAGAAGCCGTCAGACAATCTCTATCTTCCGTCAATGGGTGAATGGGCGGGCTTGGCGGCTCCGTTTGAGGTAACGCCTTCCCCGAGTTCTGCTTGGCATATCATTGACGAATACGAGGATTGTCCACCGCCTTCGAGAATGACGATCGAACAAAACGACGCCGAAGGTAGGCGCCGGCTTCTCGAGCAGAGGTATGGGATCAAGCTCACAGTAGCGACTGATGCTGCAAGAGGAAGGAGCGGTTACTGGGGGATCCAAGATCTCGATGTACTGGAAGGAGCAATATCGACTATTGCTTCCCGGTTGCGTTCCGCGATCGACCACCAGACTTGGAAAGTTGGCTCGGTCCTGATCGGCAAGATCAGTTCTCCACTACCGCCTTCGAGCTTCCTATTCAGGGAGATTTTCGGGGGACTCGAGATCAGGAGAGGGCCAAGGGCCGACATGAGGCATCCCTCGGATTGGTACATTCCAAACAACTGCTCTAGATGCTTTGCACAGGCTCCGCCCTGGGAAAACGGAAACCTTGTTCTTGCATACGGGCCTGATCCCATGTGGGGGTACAAGTCTGACCCACGGTACACTCCATACTATGGTATGACGTTGTTGACGCACGAACTTGGACACGTCATTGACGAAAGGAGTATCAGACCATCTGGTTTTCCAAACGCACTTAGCGTCCAGCTTTCACGCGATTACCCGTCCGGTGACTTCATATCCTTGCATTCAGGTCTCAAAGTCACTAGGTGGAGTGAACATAACTACTACGAGCTCTGGGCTGACTTGTTTTCCAACTGGGCATTTGGCTCAATGGCCCCAGGATCCGCTGGCGCAATGTGGAAAAGCTACATGGATGAGGTGATGTCGGGGATTGCCACGAAAGTGGGCCTAAACTGGCTCTTTGGAGGCTAGCATGCCGGCTGGTCAAGACTTGGAGGAGAGAAACGATCTGTATGGAATCGGCAATCGCGATTCCTACATCATCTGCAGCGCCCGAAAGGGATACTGTGTCCCTCTGAATGCATCCATCCTCAGCCTGTGCTGCCTTGGGCTTTCTGGAGTCTCACGATGCGAATGGAATTAGGCAGGAGCATAATTGCGATTCTGTCTCTGATTGCGCTCGGGATGACGACTTCTTCGTGCTTGCCCTTCGCTGCCACCACGATCGTTCCGACACAAAGCCCCTTTCCCACCCCGATGAGCGGCTCCACACAGGCAGCAACTACCGCGTCGGCTACAGTGCCATCAACCATTGGCACCGCAACGAGTACGCCCGCGCCCCAAGTATCGACCCCTTCTCCCCTCCCCGTCGCCACACTATCCGCTTCTCAAGCCGAAGATCTTGGCAACTTTATGGTTTCGACGGGCGACTGCGAGTTGCCTTGCTGGAATCACTTGACTCCTGGCGCGTCTACACCTTCGGAGGTCCCTGGGTTCTTTGCTAGCCTAGGTATCGACGTCTATGGCGAACAACCTTTTCAGTATCAGAACATTCGAGAATTGGACGGGGAATTCACGGCATATCCACATGAGGCATTTCCCCCCACCATCAAAGTGACGTGGGAGAACGCCTACGTGAATTCGATATTCATTATGTGGAAACAGTATCCAGAGTTCACTACTCCCGAATCACTAGTAGCCGGGCTAGGGGAACCGAACGCCATCCAGATTGTGTTTACTGGTGGGGAAGCAGGGTCTTTCTACAATATCCTATTCATCTACGACGGGGCCAGAACCACCGCGATTCTGTCTGGCTTTGGAACATTCGCATCGGATGGCACTCAGAAAGTGTGTCTATCACAGTCCGAAGAGATAGCCGCATCCACCCTCCTCCTGGCCCCCAGCCAGTCAGTCCAAGGAATAATGAGCTACCACGGTTTCCTAGGGGACGAAACCTATTTTGACTGGCCATCGATTTCCGGATTTTCCAAGGGGGAGATCGTTCGCAGCCTCATGGACTCTGCTTCGTGCGTTCCGTATTCTGCAGAACCAAACTGAGCGGGCGGCATGATCGGTGGAATCCGGAACGTGCAATGGTACAGATCCGGAGATTGCGAAAGAAGGGCCATCTAGCCAGCCTGCAGCAAGGTACACCTAGAAGGCCACAACTCTCGACAAGAGCAGTGACACGACATGACTTTGTTGGATCGATCCGGCAAGGTGGCGATCTTAGGCTTGAGGTTTGTCAACCGTTCTTGATAGCATACTTCGAAACCGAAACAACTTACCACTACTGACTCCTGAGAGGCACTAATCCACCTCACCGGAGACCCCATGGATCATCCAATGCCCCGTGGTCACGAATTGCTTTGAAGCCAATCCGTGTGGCCAGGGTTTAAAGAGTCAGGACAACGGTTCACCTCAGTGAGGGCGTTGGTGCGAGCGTCAGCCTAGGCAGTTGAAAAACGACTCAGTGGCAGGTTGCACCAACTGACCCATTGATGTAAAGTCTGCTCACATATCAAGGCATCACATTATGTCTATTGCCTGGCCCAAATCGACGGGCAAGGGTCTTGGTCAAAATGGCAGTGGACATTTCCATGACCCTTTGACGGAATCCGCGAAAAGGCGTGCAAGGGTCTGGGAGGCACCGGCAAGGGTCTGCAAAACCCCCATCACGGGTTCGAATCCCGTCGTCGCCTCCTA
>CAZMSI010000028.1:0-13389 GCA_964568895.1 uncultured Sideroxydans sp.
CCTCGAGCACACACGCATTTTCTATTTCCGCAACGGCCTGTCGCACAATGTCTATCTCGCCAGCGCCGACTGGATGGACCGTAACTTTTTCCGCCGCATCGAGGTCTGCTTCCCGGTACTGGACGCCAAGTTGAAAAAGCGCGTGATCGACGAGGGATTAAGTGTTTACTGGCAGGACAACACCCAGGCTTGGGACATGGACGGCGATGGCAACTACCGGCTGAAGACGCCGCGCCGCGCCGCGCCGAAGTGCGCACAGTCGATATTGCTGGAGAAGCTTGCGGCGCTGCCGTCAGATGTTGAAGAGGTAAGCGTCTAGAACCTATCTCATAATTCACCATGAGCCGCGTTTGCACGAAAAATGCTCAGATGCAAGGCGCGCGACGAAGGTGGCGGCTGCAACACGTTACTGGCGAAGCCAGCCGTTTGCGGGAACAGCCGCCCGCCGCCATTCCCGCACCGCCGCTGCGCGCACCGTGTCATGGCGGCAACTGGACATACGAATCCGAGGAGCGCAACGCCGCAGATGGGCATTTTTCGTGCAAACCCTTCGGGGCTAGGCTTTCCGGGCGGTCTGCTTTGTCGCGCCGCTTGCAAATGGAACAACCATTTGCTGCACGCCGCTTCGTGCATCCCATCTCGGAAAGCCGTCGCCGCGGCCATGCGGGATTATGAGATAGGTTCTAAGATTTTTTGGGGCGTCCGGTCTTGATCGGTGCCAGTTGCACGATGGCGCGTTCAAGCTGTGGAATGCTCAATTTACTTAATGCCTGCAGCCCGGCGCGCAACAGTTCGCTCTTCTTCACATGCAGGCCCGCTTTCTGGCACACCTGCTTGAGCTCGGCAATCTTGTCGTAGTCATTCTGCGGCATGGTGAAGCTGTCGCGCACTACTTTTGACTTCTCCTGCACCTTCTTTTCCTTCTTTGCTTTTTTGCCGGACTTGACCGGAATTGCCACCGGCGTTTCAGGCTTGGCCTTGGCTGAAGCCGCCGGCTTTGCGGGCCTCCTTGCCGGCGCCTTTTTCTGCACGGCAGGTTTACGTGCGGCAGGTGCGGTTTTCACCGGTGTGGCCCTAGGTTTGCGTGCGGCAGTATTCTCGGTCATGATAGCTCCACGGCAGTATTGGTAGCGCAGTATATTACAGCTAATTCCGTGAAGTGAAATGTAATATTCACCGGGGAGAAAAAAATGGAACTGATACTCTGGCGGCATGCCGAAGCCGAGGATGGCGCACCCGACATGGCGCGCGAACTCACCGCAAAAGGGCACAAGCAAGCAGCGAAAATGGCCGAGTTCCTGCGTCCGCGGCTACCGGAAAACATCCGCATCTTGGTCAGCCCGGCCAAGCGCACGCAACAGACCGCGCACGCACTTACCAAACATTTTGAGACCGAATCGGAGGTCGGCTCCGGCGCTCCGCCGCAAGCCCTGCTCGATACAGCCGGCTGGCCGGATAGCGAAAACTGCGTGCTGATCGTCGGCCACCAGCCGACGCTGGGCCAGACCGCTGCATTGCTGCTGGGCGAACCTGCGGCTTGTTTCAGCATCAAGAAAGGCGCAGTATGGTGGTTGAGCCGCCGCGAACGCGAAGGCGACTACCAGACCAACCTGCGTCTGGTCATCTCTCCCGAATTTCTATAGGAGAACGCCATGTTTGAATCGGCAGAACTCGGTCACCGCATTGACAAGGCTACTTACGATGCCGAAGTTCCCAAGCTGCGCGAAGCATTGCTCGACGCGCAATTCGAGTTGGCGGAGCAAGCCAAGTTTCCGGTAGTCATCCTGATCGGCGGCGTGGACGGCGCCGGCAAGGGTCCGACGGTCAACCTGCTCAACGAATGGATGGACCCGCGCCACATCCAGGCGCACGCCATGGGCGAGCCGTCCGACGAAGAGCGCGAACGCCCTCCGATGTGGCGTTTCTGGCGCGAACTGCCGCCCAAGGGCAAGATCGGCATCTTCTTTGGCTCATGGTATACCGCGCCCATCGTCAACCGTGTGCTCGGCAAAACCAAACTTTCCGAGCTCAACCAGAGCATCGACCACATCAACCGCTTCGAGAAAATGCTCACCGACGAAGGCGCGCTGATCCTCAAGTTCTGGTTCCACCTCTCCAAGGATGCGCAGAAAAAACGCCTGAAGGCGCTGGAAAAGGATCCCAAGACGCGCTGGCGGGTGACCGACACCGACTGGGAGCGTTTCAAGATATACGACAAGTTCCGCAAAGTATCGGAGCACGCGCTACGCGAGACCAGCACCGCAGAAGCACCATGGATCGTGGTCGAAGGTGCGGATTCCCGCTACCGCAGCCTGACTGTCGGCAA
This sequence comes from uncultured Sideroxydans sp., assembly GCA_964568895.1. Classification (GTDB taxonomy): domain Bacteria; phylum Pseudomonadota; class Gammaproteobacteria; order Burkholderiales; family Gallionellaceae; genus RI-121. The sequence goes on from CAZMSI010000028.1 coordinate 2,327, forward strand.
GATCCTGCACGACGCCATCCGCAAGCGCCTCGACCACCCGGCCAAGCCCGCACAGCCAAACGCCGCACCGCTGCAGCCGCCGATCGACCAGCTCGACGTGATCGACCAGTTAAACATGTCGCAAAAGCTGTCTAAAAAAGTTTACCAGGCGGAACTGGAAAAATACCAGGGCAAGCTCAACCTGCTCACCCGCCATCCGAAATTCCGCAAGATGTCGGTAATTGCCGTGTTTGAAGGCTCGGACGCTGGCGGCAAGGGCGGTGCCATCCGCCGTATCACCGGCGCGCTGGACGCACGTTTCTACCGCATCATCCCGATTGCCGCACCCTCTGAAGAAGAGCGCGCGCAACCTTACATGTGGCGCTTCTGGCGACACATCCCGCGCACCGGCCGCGTCACCATTTTCGACCGCTCGTGGTATGGCCGCGTGCTGGTCGAGCGTGTCGAGAAGTACTGCTCCGAGGCCGACTGGATGCGCGCCTACAGCGAGATCAACGATTTCGAAGAACAATTGACGCGCAACAATACCGTGGTGATGAAATTCTGGCTTGCCATCACCAAGGAAGAACAATTGCGCCGCTTCAAGGAACGCGAAAAAATCGGCTTCAAGCGCTTCAAGATCACCGAAGAGGACTGGCGTAACCGCGAAAAATGGGACGACTACGAGCGCGCAGTGTGCGATATGGTAGACCGTACCAGCACCGAGATCGCGCCGTGGATACTGGTGGAAGCCAATGACAAGAACTTTGCGCGCATCAAGGTGCTCAAAACCTTGTGCCAGCGCATCGAAGCGGCGATGCAGAAAAAATGATTGCGCCTGTTATGAACTTGGCTGCACCAGCACGTACGGACTGACCACCACTGCCCACATCTCGGCATCCGCCTCGTACCAGGCCAGCGCCTGCTCATCCGTGACACGTGCAACCCGGCCCGCCGTCATCCATTGCTCGAACTGCTGTCGGTTGTCCTCGGAAAGCTGGAATGCTACCTCAATCAGGTCAAGGTCTTCGCTAACGTAAATTGCCGCGCCGCTGGCGAAAAAGCGCTGCAAATCCTTCCACGCAATGCGCGCGGTTTCCAGGTTCAGTTTCGTGCGCGCAAGCTCTTCCGGTGTCGGCCCGGTCATTCTGCGTCCACTGCCGCCTTGAGGTAGTCATCCTTCAGCTTCACGTAATGTTCGGACAAATACATCGGATAGCCGAGTTCCTCTTCCGTCAGCTTGCGCACTGCCCTGGCCGGACGGCCCATGTAAAGCATGCCGCTCTCCAGCATCTTGCCCTGCGTCACCAGGCTGCCGGCACCGATCACCACCCGATCCGGGATCACCACATCGTCGAGAATGACGGACCCCATGCCGATCAGGCACTCGTTGCCGATGGTGCAGCCGTGCAATATCACCGAATGCCCCACCGTCACATAATCGCCCACGATCAGCGGCGAACCTTCCGGCTTGTCCGGTGTACCGTGCGACACATGGCCCACGCTCAAATCCTGTATGTTGGTGCCGCGCCCGATTACGATGCGGTTCACGTCGCCGCGCAGCACGGTGTTGCACCACACCGAGCTGTCGTCGCCCAGCTTCACGTCGCCGATGACCTGGCAGGAAGGATGAAGATAAGCGCGTTCGCCAATGACCGGAGCAATATCAAGATAAGTTGAAATCGGCATTTCGTTTACTCCGCCAACTTCCACTTTACCATCTCGCCCGCCCGCAGCGGCACCAGGCTATGCTCACCGAATTCTATCGATGCCGGCACCTGCCATTCTTCCTGACGCAGCGTAACCATCTGCATGTTGCGCGGCAGGCCGTAATAGTCAGCGCCGTAAAAACTCGCGAAGCCTTCCAGCTTGTCCAGCGCGCCCGCTGCATCGAACACTTCGGCATACAGTTCGATCGCAGCGTGGGCGGTGTAGCAACCGGCACAGCCGCAGGCAGTCTCCTTGGCGTGTTGCGCGTGCGGGGCACTGTCGGTGCCGAGAAAAAATTTGGGGTTGCCGCTGGTGGCCGCCTTGACCAACGCCTTGCGGTGCCCTTCACGCTTGAGCACCGGCAGGCAGTAGTAATGCGGGCGGATGCCGCCGACCAGCATCGCGTTGCGGTTGTACAGCAAGTGATGCGCAGTAATGGTGGCGGCGATGTTGTCCGGCGCTTCGCGCACGAACTGCGTGGCATCCTGGGTGGTGATGTGCTCGAACACCACGCGCAGTTCCGGCATGTCCTTCAGCAGCGGCTGCAGCACGCGCTCGATGAACACCGCCTCGCGGTCGAACACGTCGATTGCCGGCTCGGTGACTTCGCCGTGCACCAGCAGGGGCATGCCGCAACGCTGCATTTCTTCCAGTGCGGCACAGGTCTTGCGGATGTCGGTCACACCGGCATCGGAGTTGGTGGTCGCACCCGCCGGATACAGCTTCACCGCGTGTACCATGCCGCTGGCTTTTGCCTTTTTTATTTCTGCCGCATCGGTATTGTCGGTCAGGTACAGCGTCATCAGCGGTTCGAAGCTCATGCCTTGCGGCAAGGCCGCGAGAATGCGCTCACGATAGGCTAGCGCCTGCTCGACGGTGGTCACCGGCGGACGCAGGTTGGGCATCACGATGGCGCGCGCAAACTGGCGCGCCGTGGCCGGCAGAACCGAACGCATCAATGCTTCGTCGCGCAGGTGCAGGTGCCAGTCGTCGGGGCGGGTAATAGTGATTTCCATGGACGCCATTCTATCAGGTCGTCTTATCGAGAAATTGCTCAAGGTGCGCCAGGAAGGCGCGCGTCTTGACGGGCAGGTAACGGCGCATCGGCATCACCGCCCAGGCGGGGACGGCGGGCAGACACCATTCCGGCAGTATGCGCACCAGCCGTTTGTGCCGAACATCTTCCGCCGCAAAGCGATCCGGTAATGCGCCGATGCCGGCACCATCCAGCATGAGCTGCTGGATTACGTCGAGAGAGTTCAGCGTAAGCCGTCCGGGCGGCACGCCTTCCCACACCTTCTTGCCACGTATCAATTTCCACGGCATCGCGGTGCCGCGCGCGGACATCAGGCGCACCGCAGCATGTTGCATCAGGTCGTCCGGATTTTGCGGGGCCGGATACAGCGCGAGATAGATGGGGCTGGCATAGAGCCCGAAACTTTGTTCGTCTATCTTGCGCGCCACCAGCGTCGAGTCGCTATCCAGCTTGCCCATGCGTATTGCCAGGTCGAAGTGTTCGCCGATCAGGTCAACACGCCGCGATGTCATATCGAGATCGAGCTGAATTTCGGGATAGGTTTCGATAAAGGTGGCGAAGGCATGCGAAAAATTCTGTTTGGCATATTCACCCGGCATCGAAACCCGCAGGCGTCCGCGTGGCCGCTCTTCCTGGCTGCGCACAAAATCCTGCGTGGAGGCAACCTCCTCGGCAACACGGCGGCAGTGTTCGAGGAATTCCTGTCCGAATTCGGTGAGCGTCAGGCGGCGCGTGGTACGCAACAACAGCCGCTGCCCCAGTGCCGCCTCGAGATTGGTCAGCCGCCGCGAGACCGTGGCCTTGGGCATGCACAGTTGTTCGGCGGCGCGTACCATGCTTTCCTGATCGACGATAGTAACGAACAGGATGTAGTCGTCTGCAGAGATATTAGACTGTTCCATATATGGAACAGTCTATCTCACAAACATGGCTTTATCTATCATTTCGAGCCTCCTATGATGCAGTCACTTCCACACATCAGGAGAAACCCGTCATGAAACTACTAGCGTTTGCCGCCAGCAACAGCCGCAAGTCGATCAACAGGCAATTGGTGACTTATGCATCCGGCATGATCGATGGTGCAGAGGTTGAGGTACTGGATCTGAATGATTACGAACTGCCATTGTTCAGCGAAGACCGGGAAGCCGAGATCGGACACCCGGCACCAGCCAGGACCTTCGTGGAAAAGATCGCTGCCAGCGATGCCGTGATGATCTCGTTTGCCGAACACAATGGTTCGTACAGCGCGGCCTACAAGAACCTGTTCGACTGGAGTACGCGCATCAGCCAGCAGATTTTTCAGGATAAGGCCATGGTCCTCCTGGCTACCTCACCGGGTGCGCGCGGCGGTGCCAGCGTATTGGCCGCAGCTACCCAGTCCACGCCGTTTTTCGGCGGCCATGTGACCGCCACCCTTGCCATCCCGAATTTTTATGACAATTTCGACGTGGAACGCGGCGCGCTCCGGAATGAACAATTGCAGACCGCATTGGCCAAAGCCGTGAACAGCTTGCGGGATGTGTTACCCGCCTGATTCAGGCACGACCGTATGACATGGGAGTACGACATGAACACTCAAACTACAGATACCAGACTGCAATCACGCGGCGTCGAGCGCACCGTTGAAGGCATTGCCACCTCTGACGGCGCGGGCGTAAAACTGACCCGCGTGCTGACCGGCAAATTGCAGCACCGCCTCGACCCCTTCCTGATGCTGGATGCTTTCAGCAGTGACGACCCGGACGATTACATCGCCGGCTTCCCGGATCATCCGCACCGCGGCTTCGAAACCGTAACCTACATGCTGTCCGGACGCATGCGGCACAAGGACAGCGCGGGGCACGAAGGGCTGCTGGAAAACGGCGGGGTACAGTGGATGACTGCCGGGCGCGGCGTGATCCACTCCGAGATTCCCGAACAGGAAGACGGTGTGATGGAAGGCTTCCAGCTTTGGCTCAACCTGCCCGCACAACGCAAGATGTCGGAGCCCTGGTACAGGGATTTTGCCAGCGAGTCGATACCCGAATACGTCACGCCGGAGAATGTAACTGTGCGCGTGATTGCGGGAACCAGCAACGGCATCACGGGTGCAGTTACCCGTGATGGCACCGAGCCACTGTATCTGGATGTGCATTTGCCCGCCGGGGCGGAATTTTCGACAGCGCTGCCGCCCACGCACAACGCGTTCATTTATGTTTATCGCGGTGCGGTAAACATCGGCGGCAAGGCTGTGGCATCGCGTCGCATGGGCATTCTGGACAACGCGCCGGAAGCCGATGGCGTGACGCTCACGGCGCCGGAAGGTGCGCGCCTGATCCTGGTTGCCGGCAAGCCGCTGCATGAACCCATTGTGCAATACGGGCCGTTCGTGATGAACACGCAGCAGGAAATTCATCAGGCACTGGCAGATTTCGGCAACGGGCACTTCGCCTGAATTATTCTTGCCTCAATCCAGCACTTTTCAAGGAGTACGGCATGAGCACAAACAATATCTTCAAACGGGTCAATGGTGGCATCGCAGGATTCGTATCCCGGCCAGCCATTGGTACAACGCTGGCAATCGCTGCCAGACTGCTGGCCGCGACGATCTTCATCGTTGCCGGAACCGGCAAGCTGGGCGCAGGCTACGCGGGAGCCCAGGCCTACATGGCATCCGCCGGGGTTTCGGGCGTGTTGCTGCCGCTGGTAATTGCGCTGGAAATCGGCGGTGGGCTATCGCTGCTGCTCGGCTTTCAGACCCGTCTGGTGGCATTCCTGCTGGCAGGATTCAGCATCACTGCGGGCCTGATATTCCATATGGGCGGCGACCAGATGCAGCAGATCATGTTCATGAAGAATCTGGCGATGGCAGGCGGCCTGCTGGCATTCACCCTGTTCGGGGCCGGACGCCTGAGCCTGGATGGAGAAACGCCGGCAGGGTTGCTGCGGCGTTAAGCGATCTTTCAGGTTTTTTAAACCGTTCTGGCTATTGCCGAAGCCCGGGGACTGCGCTAGTGTAGTGCATCAGTTGTTACCATTTAGGGGATGGCATGAAAATATTTGCTGGATCTACCATGGTTCTGTTAGGCATGCTGGGATGCGCCACTGTTGCGATGGCGGCAGAAAAAATGGCCAGTCCCGCGCCTGCGAGTGCCGTGCCTGCGGCTACTGCGCCTGCAGTTGCCGAAAAACCTGCCGCTGCAACACCTGAGCCGGCACCCGCTCCCGCCCCGGTAGCCAAGGCGCTGGCAAAGCCCAAAATGTTGCATCTCCAGGCCGGCAAGCCACGCCCCAAAAACATGGACCTCAGACATTGTCTGAAACTGAAGACCAATGCCGCAATCGCCAAGTGCGCGGGCGAGTAAGAGTTCTATTCTTCTGTTTTTGATTTAAGTTCCAGCGCGCGCTGGTAAAGCTCGTTCTTGCCCGCACCGGTAATCTGTACCGCAAGCTGCACCGCCTGTTTCAGTGGCATGTCCCGTAGCAGTACGCCGAGGATACGCTCGGCTTCATCATCTAGCCCTTCCTTGCGCTCCGGCGCTCCGGAGACCAGCAACACGAATTCGCCGCGCTGGTTATTGGCATCGGCGTTCAGCCAGTCCAGCGCTTCATCCAGTTTGCAGCTATGAATGCTCTCGAACAGCTTGGTCAGTTCGCGTGCAAACACAATCTGTCTTTCGCCATCGAAAACATACTGCAGGTCGGCCACGCACTCCAGGATGCGGTGCGGCGCTTCGTAGAACACCAGCGTGTATGGCAATTCGACCAGTGTCTCCAGTTCGCGACGCCGCGCTGCGGCCTTGTTGGGCAGAAAGCCATAGAACAGGAAATGCGGCGCAGGCAGCCCGCCGGCGGACAGCGCAGCCAGCGCGGCATTGGCACCGGGTACCGGAATCACGCGGTGGCCGGCTGCGCGCACCGCCTGCACCAGCAGCGCGCCGGGGTCGCTCACCGCAGGCGTACCGGCATCGGTGACCAGCGCCACCGACTTCCCCTGCGCCAGCAGCTTGATGACTTTTTCCGCAGCAGCGCGCTCATTGTGCTGGTGCAGCGCAAGCAGGCGGCTGGCGGAAATTGAATAGTGCTTGAGCAGGTGCGCCGTGTTGCGCGTGTCCTCCGCCGCAACGGTGTCGGCGGCTGCCAGCACATTCAGCGCGCGCATACTGATGTCACTTAAGTTCCCAATCGGGGTGGCAACTACATATAATGCGCATTCCAGTTTAAGGTTTTGCCCGTTATGCAACGTCTCGTCTCTCGGTTTTTACTGTTCGCCGCACTATACGTCAGCATGTGTGCATCTGCCATAGCCGATCCGCAACCGGCATACGGCGAAGAACCGCCCGCGCCGCACATCGCGCTGCTGCTGCCGCTGCAATCGGACGTATTCGGCAGGGCAGCGGAAGCCGTGCAACAGGGCTTCATGGCCGCAGCCAATGCCCAGCCGCACGACCTGCCGGTACGTGTTTACGCCAGCTTCGATGAAAAAACAGATATCGTTGCAACGTACCAGCATGCGCTGGCCAATGGCGCGAAGGCGGTAGTCGGGCCGCTGACGCGCAGCGGCGTCGCCGCGCTGGCTGCCGAGCCCCAACTTGTTAACGTGCCCACGCTGGCGCTGAACGTGGTCGAGGGCAGAGTTCCGAACAACATGTATTATTTCGGCCTGAGTACGGAAGATGAAGCGCGCCAGATCGCGCAAATCGCCGCCTCCGCCAACCTGACCAATGCCAACATCATCAGCACCAACACGCCGTTATCGCAACGCCTGGCACAGGCTTTCGCCGACACATGGGTGCGCAACGGCGGCACCATTGCCAGCAACACGATCTACAGCGGTGATCCTTCCATTTTCGCCACCCTGCCAGGCAACGCACCGCCCGTCGTAACGGATGACAAATCGGCTGATATTGCAGCAACCCCACAGAAATACATGGTGTTTCTCGCCGCCGCGCCGGAAACGGCAAGGCTGATCCGCCCTTATATCAATGTCGCGCTACCGGTATTTTCCACTTCGCAGATATTCGCCGGTAACGACGACATGCTGCGCAATTACGACCTGAACGAAGTCTATTTCGTCGACATGCCCTGGCTGCTGCAGCCCGACCATCCGGCGGTAATGATCTACCCGCGTCCCGAGGCGCCCATGGGACCCGACATGCAGCGACTGTATGCGCTGGGCATCGATGCCTTCCGCCTGGTGCAGATCCTGCTGGCCAACAACGAGCCGACCACCTTGCCGCTGGACGGCGTGACCGGCAGTATCACCCTGAATGGCAATCACCAGTTCGTGCGCCAGGCCATGCAGGCCGAGTTCACCCAGGGGCACGCCGCGACGACACAGATTACGAACGCGGTTGCAGCCCAGTTGCGCGCCGTTGCTGCGGCGGCCGAGGCAGCCAAGGCAGCGGCCGAGGCAGCGGCAAGTGGCGTCTCCGCCACTTCCACCCTCGCGCCTGCCAAACCGTGAACACCCGCAAGGGGCATGATGGGCACCCGACGGCTGCACGGCCACCCTCTCGCGGAGCGCAGGCCGAACAATTCGCCGCGCGCTTGCTGCAACAGCGCGGCCTGACCCTGTTGCAGCAGAATTACCGTTGCCGCCAGGGAGAAATAGACCTGATCCTGCAGGATGGCGACACCCTGGTGTTCGCCGAGGTGCGGTTGCGCAGCCGCAGCGACTTCGGCGGGGCCGCCGCCAGCATCGACCGCAACAAGCAACAGCGGCTGATCCGCGCCGCCCGGCACTACCTGTCCACCCTGCCGCGCATCCCGCCCTGCCGCTTCGACGCGGTACTGTTGCAGGAACCGGACGGCAGCTCCGGAGTCGAATGGGTCAGGAATGCTTTTGAGGCCTGATTCAGTTATCATGCAGCACCATCGCAACAGCCTTTCAGCAACATGGACCTGACCAGCAGAATCCGCAAACATTTCGAAGACAGCGCACAGCTAAAACTTGACGCCCGCAACACTTTGGCACAACCGATTGCCGAGGCGGCGCAAGCCGTAGTTGAGTGCCTGATGAACGACGGCAAGATCCTGGCCTGCGGCAACGGCGGCTCGGCCGCCGATGCGCAGCACTTCGCCGCCGAACTGATCAACCGCTTCGAAATCGAACGCCCCGGCCTGGCCGCAATAGCGCTGACCACCGACAGTTCGGTGCTGACATCCATCGCCAACGACTATGCCTACAACCTGGTATTTTCCAAGCAGGTGCGTGCGCTCGGCATGAGTGGCGACATGTTGCTGGCGATTTCCACCAGCGGCAATTCGGCCAGCACGGTGGAAGCGATCCACGCCGCGCACGAATGCGACATGCGCGTGATCGGGCTGACCGGCCGCGACGGCGGCGCAATGGCCGAAGTGCTGGGCTCGAACGACATCCAGATTTGCGTCAACGCGCAAAACACGGCGCGCATTCAGGAAGTGCACCTGCTGGTACTGCACTGCCTGTGCGACACCATCGACCATTTATTGCTAGGAGGAGAATGATGCGTTATCTCGGCTACCTGTTGTTCGCAGCGATGCTCGGCGCGCTGCAAGGCTGCTTCCCGGTAGTCGCCACCGGCGTCGGTACCGGTGCGTTGATGGTGGCGGATCGCCGCACCACCGGTGCCTATATTGAAGACCAGTCAATCGAATCCAAGGCGGGCAACCGCATCGGCGAACAATATGGGGACAAGGTGCACGTCAACGTCACCAGCTTCAACCGCCATGTGCTGATTACCGGCGAAGTGCCGGACGAAGCGACCCGCACCGGCGTCGAACGTATTGTCGCCAGCATTACCAACGTCAAGGCGGTCAGTGACGAACTGGTCGTCAGCGGACTGAGCTCGCTGTCCTCGCGCGCCAACGACACGCTGATCACCAGCAACGTCAAGCTGCGCTTCCTCGACAACAAGAACGCATTCAATGCCGACCAGGTCAAGGTGGTCACCGAGGATGGAACCGTCTACCTGATGGGCCTGGTATTCCACAAGGAAGCCGAGGCGGCAGCGCAGATTGCCAGCACCACCAGCGGCGTGCAAAAAGTGGTGAAAGTATTCGAATACCTGGATTAACCAGCGGATGACGGCGCCGGACTTCGAACAAAAAATCTGCACGCGCGCTGACTTCGAGCAACGCGCCGCCACCCTGCCGCGTCCGCTGGTATTCACCAACGGCTGCTTCGACGTGCTGCACCGCGGCCATGTCACCTACCTGGCGCAGGCGCGCGCATTCGGCGCCTCGCTGATCGTCGGCGTCAACAGCGACGCCTCGGTAAAACGCCAGGGCAAGGGTGATGACCGCCCGGTGAACCACGAAGAAGACCGCATGGCGGTGCTGGCGGCGCTGGAAGCGGTGAGCCTGATCGTACCGTTCGACGAGGACACACCGCTGCAATTGATCCTCACCTGCAAGCCGGACATACTGGTGAAGGGCGGCGACTGGACGCCGGACAATATCGTCGGCGGCAAGGAAGTACAAAGCTGGGGCGGCACGGTGCACAGCATCCCGTTCCTGCACGAGCGTTCCACTACCGCATTATTGAACAAGATACGAGCAATCTAGCCATGCCCTTACCTACCGAAATCACCCTGCACCAGCAATCGAAAACCCTGGAAGTCGCCTTCGACGACGGCTCGCGTTATCAACTGCCGTTCGAATTCCTGCGCGTACTGTCGCCCTCCGCCGAAGTGCGCGGCCACGGCCCGGGGCAGGAAGTACTGCAGGTGGGCAAGCGCGACGTGCTGGTGACCGCGGTCGAGCCGATGGGCAGCTATGCAGTCCAGCTGACTTTCGACGACGGCCACGATACCGGCCTGTACACTTGGGAATACCTGTACGAGCTCGGCAGCAACCAGGAAGAAAAATGGCAGGACTACCTGCGCCAACTGGAAGAGGCCGGCGAAAGCCGCGACCCCCACTAGAAGGGAACAAGCGATGAGCGACGACAAAACCACCCACTTCGGCTTCCAGACCGTCGCGGAAGAGGAAAAGGCCAAACGCGTCGCCGGCGTGTTCACCTCGGTCGCCAGCAAGTACGACATCATGAACGACCTGATGTCGGCCGGCCTGCACCGGCTATGGAAGCGCTTCGCGATCAGCGTCAGCGGCGTAAAGGCTGGCCAGCGCGTGCTGGACGTGGCCGGCGGCTCGGCCGACCTGTCGCGCCTGTTTCTGGAAAAAGTCGGCAAGAGCGGCGAAGTGGTGCTCACCGACATCAACAACGCCATGTTGCGCGTCGGCCGCGACCGCCTGCTCGACGAAGGCATCGCCACGCCCACCGCGCAGTGCGACGCCGAGCACCTGCCCTTCCCCGACAATTATTTCGACTGCGTCAGCATCGCCTTCGGCCTGCGCAACGTCACCCACAAGGAAG
>CAZMSI010000029.1:0-13382 GCA_964568895.1 uncultured Sideroxydans sp.
CCTCAGCGGTATCGACGACAGCCTGAAACCGCAGCAGGATGTCACATTGACGATTCATCGGGCAGACGGAAGCAAACGGGATGTGTCCCTGCTGCTGCGCATCGATACGCCGATCGAGATCGATTACTACCGTCACGGCGGCATCCTGCCCTACGTGCTGCGCGGGCTGGTGTCGCAATAACCGGGGGTGTGAAGCCTGTTCAAGGACGGCACGCAACCAGCCGGAACGGATTCTGAATCTGAAACATATGCAACGGATAACTTAAAGTTCAAGTGATCATATATGCCTCTCAAATATTCCATTGTCACCACATGCAAGGACAGGCTCGATAATCTCAAAAGAACGCTTCCGGAATTTCTTAAACAGGAAAATACCGAAGTTGTTGTGGTTGACTATGATTGCCCGGACGGCACATCGGATTATGTGAACCGGGTTTATCCAGCCGCTCGCGTGGTAGCTGTAGACAACAAACCCCGATTCAATGCGGCGAACGCCAGAAATCTCGGTGCCGCACAGGCCACGGGAGATTTCCTGATTTTTCTGGATGCAGACGTGGTCATCGCCGAGAATTTCATCCAGCATATCGATAACCTGATCAGGAATCATTCGTTCGCACTGTTTGGCCCGCCGGCACAGAATTCCTTGCGGGGCAGTTGCGTGGTATGGCGGAAGGATTTCGAGAATATCGGCGGTTATGACGAGTTGCTGGGAGGCTATGAAGGCGAAGATCTGGAACTCTATGCCCGGCTCAGGCTTGTTGGCGCCATGCAGATCATGCTGGAAGCAACTATTGTGCTTGAAGTAATCGAACAGAGCATTGAAGAAAGGGAGCGTTACCGCGCGCCCGATCTGAAAATGCAGTTTCTGCGCGGGCAGCTTTACATGCTGGTCAAGGAAATGACCATGAATGCCCTCGGGACGCCTGTGCTGGATGTTGCCTTGAGGAAACAGATGCTTGAACGAATCAATCTTAACCTGGGTGCGCTATACACCGGCGAAAAGGAGTTTTCGCTCGAGGTCAATCTGCCCGACAAATACAAGCGCGGCTTCTTGCAGGACTGGGAATTCTCGAGATCCGTATCGATCAAGGCCAGGAAGAAAAAATAATCGTGAAGCAGACATTAAAAGGCTGCGCACGCTGCAAACATCGCATATCGAATGCCGCTTCCGCCCGCCGAACACGATACGTAACGTAATGGCTGGCGGTTACGTCGCGGCAGCCGCATTTCTACCGGCTGGTACTTTTGTATGACCCGGTCGTCGTATAATGGGAATATCATGACCAGCAGAAAAGAAAAAGACAGCTTCGGCCACATCGACGTCCCCGCAGAACGCCTGTGGGGTGCACAAACCCAGCGCTCACTGGAACACTTCCGCATCTCCAGCGAAAGGATGCCTCCCGAAATGGTGATGGCGCTGGCCGAAGTCAAGCGCGCCTGTGCCATCGTCAACCGCGACCTCGGCCTGCTGACGGAAGACAAGGCGCAGGCCATCGTGCAGGCGGCGGACGAAGTGCTGGCAGGCAAGCATGCACAGGAATTCCCGCTGTCGGTATGGCAGACCGGCTCCGGCACGCAGAGCAACATGAACATGAACGAGGTGCTGGCCAACCGCGGCTCGGAACTGCTCGACGGCGAGCGTGGCGAAAAACGCAAGATACACCCCAACGATGAAGTCAACCGCGGCCAGTCGTCCAACGATATTTTCCCCACCGCAATGCACATCGCCGCAGTCACCGCCATGGTGCAAAAACTGCTGCCGTCTCTGAATGCACTGCGCGCCACGCTGAACATGAAGGCCGGCCAGTTTGCAGACATCGTAAAGATTGGCCGCACCCACCTGCAGGATGCCACGCCACTGACACTGGGCCAGGAATTCTCGGCTTATGTCGCGCAGCTCAACCTGGCAGAGTCGCTGCTCATCAATGCACTGGCACCGCTGTACGAACTCGCCGTGGGTGGCACTGCGGTCGGCACCGGACTCAACACCCACGCCGAATTCGGCGAACGCGTCGCCGCCGAACTGGAAATCCGCACCGGTTCGCCATTCAAAAGCGCATCCAACAAGTTCGCCGCACTGGCCGCCAACGATGCGCTGGTCGCTGCGCACGGCACGCTGAAGACGCTGGCCACCGCGCTGATGAAGATCGCCAACGACGTGCGCTGGCTGTCCTCCGGTCCGCGCTCAGGCCTCGGCGAAATCAGCATCCCGGAAAACGAACCCGGCAGCTCGATCATGCCGGGCAAGGTCAATCCGACGCAAAGCGAAGCACTCACCATGCTGTGCTGCCAGGTGCTCGGCAACGACGTCGCGATCAACATCGGCGGCGCCTCCGGCAACTTCGAGCTGAACGTGTTCCGCCCGATGATCATTCACAACTTCCTGCAGAGCGTGCGCCTGCTGGCCGACGGCATGTCCAGTTTCGAGGAACACTGTGCGCGCGGCATCGAGGCCAACTTGGAACGTATTATGGAACTGATGGAACGCTCGCTGATGCTGGTCACTGCCCTCACCCCGCACATCGGCTATGACAAGGCCGCCGAAATCGCCAAGCATGCGCACCGCGAAGGCAGCACGCTGAGGGAGGCTGCGCTGGCGCTGGGCTATGTAACGGTGGAACAGTTCGAGCAGTGGGTGCGTCCCGAAAACATGACCGGCCCCAAGGCATAATTCCGCCGGGGCAATCTCCGGACGAGAACCGGAATCAACCGCGCGTCGTCGGAACCAGCGCGCTCTCCATCCAGTGCCTGACGCGGTTGGCATCGCCGATGCGGGTACGCTTGCCCCACGAGTCGAGCAGCACGATCACCACCGGGCGGTCCTTGATCGTGGCTTCCATCACCAGGCAACGGCCAGCCTCGCTGATATAACCGGTCTTGGACAGGCCGATATCCCAGTAATCACTGTGCACCAGTGGATTAGTATTGACGTAATGCAGTGGGCGACGACGCCCGTCTATTTCCACCTGATGCGACGCTGTGGTCGTAAATTTACGAATCGGGGCATAGTGCTTTGCGGCCAGCACCATCTTCACCAGGTCCTGCGCGGTGGAGACGTTGCCGCTGTTTAATCCGGTCGGGTCGAGAAAGTGCGTGTCATCCATGCCCAGCTGGTGCGCCTTGAAATTCATCATCGCCACCGCCACCTTGGTACCGCCCGGGTAGGTGCGTGCCAGCGCTGCCGCAGCACGATTTTCCGAAGCCATCAGTGCCAGTTTGAGTAATTCGCGGCGAGTCAGCGTGGTCCCGGGGCGCATGCGTGAATGCGAATATTTCAAGTGATCCTTGTCGGCACGGGTGATGGTAATTTCCTGGTCCATGGGCAGACGCGCATCAAGCACCACCATAGCCATCATCAATTTTGAAATCGAAGCGATCGGCACGATGTCGTCGTCGTTCTTGGCATACAGCGGACGCTTGCTGTTGACGTCGTAGATCAGCGCGATGGAGGAACGCAACCTGGGTTTGGTGTGTTTTTTCAGGATGAAACTGCGGGGGGAATTGTCCTGTACGCCGGGCTCGAGCGAGCCGGCATGTGCCACCAATGCATAGCAGCACAACAGCAATAACGCGACCGCTTTCCTCATTCCTGCCCCCCTAGTAACAGACTTGCACACCAATGATACATAAAAGTTATAAAAAATCAAGATGTAGCACGCTATACATGAGAAACCTCATTATTAGCGGTTACCCGCCTGTAACGCAGAAGTATCTTCATCGGTTCAGGCCAGCGCATGTTCTTCCTGTTGTTGCAACGCCCACATTTGCGCATACAGCCCGTGTTTTTCAAGCAATTCCCGGTGTGTGCCGCGCTCCGCAATGCGCCCGTGCTCCATCACCAGGATCTGCTGCGCATCGACGACGGTGGACAATCTGTGCGCAATCACCAGCGTGGTGCGGTCTTTCGCGACGTGGCGCAATTCTTCCTGGATCGCCTTCTCGGATTTCGAATCCAGCGCCGAAGTCGCCTCGTCGAATATCAGGATCGCCGGATTCTTGAGAATGGCGCGCGCGATTGCCACGCGCTGTTTCTCGCCGCCCGACAACTTCAGTCCGCGCTCGCCCACCATCGAATCGTAGCCCTTCGGCAGCGATTCGATAAAGCCGTGGATGTGCGCCGAGCGCGCCGCCTGCAACACTTCCTCACGCGTGGCATCGGGCCGGCCGTAGGCGATGTTGTAATAGATGGTGTCATTGAACAACACGGTATCCTGCGGCACGATGCCGATGGCCGCGCGCAGGCTGGCCTGGGTGACGCCGCGGATGTCCTGGCCGTCGATCAGGATGCCCCCGGAATTGACATCATAGAAACGGAACAACAGCCGTGACAGCGTCGATTTGCCCGCCCCGCTCGCCCCCACCACCGCCACCGTGTGGCCGGCAGGAATATCAAAGCTGACCTCGTGTAATATCGTGCGCTGCGGGTCGTAGCCAAAGCCAACCTTATCAAATCTGACAGAGCCCTTGCCCAGCAGCAGCGGAATCGCATCCGGCGCGTCGGCCACTTCACGGTTCTCGTCCAGCAACCGGAACATCTTTTCCATGTCGGCCAGCGAATGCTTGATCTCGCGATAAACAAAACCGAGGAAATTGAGCGGCATGTACAACTGCAGCATGTACATGTTGACCAGCACCAGGTCGCCCACCGTCATCGTACCTTTGGCGACGCCGTTTGCAGCCATCAGCAGCAGCCCGGTGATGCCGATGGCGATGATGAAGCTCTGCCCGGCATTGAGTGACGCCAGCGAGGTCTGGTTGCGTACCGCCGCATTTTCCCACTGCACCAGTTGCTCATCGTAGCGCTCGGCCTCATAGCGCTCGTTGCCGAAATACTTCACCGTTTCGTAGTTGATCAGGCTATCGATGGCGCGCGTATTAGCCTTGGAATCCATATCGTTCATGGTGCGCCGGAACACCATGCGCCACTCGGTGACGAACAGCGTGAAGGCAATGTACAGCACCAGCGTAACGAAAGTGATCACGGCAAACCATACGCTGTACTTGCTCAGCAGGATCGCCGCCACCAGGCCGATCTCGAGCAGCGTCGGCAGGATGTTGAACAGCATGAAGTTGAGCAGGAAGCTGATGCCACGCGTGCCGCGTTCGATGTCGCGCGACACGCCGCCGGTCTGGCGCTCCAGATGGAAGCGCATGCTCAGGTTGTGCAGATGGGTGAATACCCGCAGTGCCACGCGCCGGATCGCGCGCTGGGTGACCTTGGCGAACACCGCGTCGCGCAGTTCGCCGAACAGCGTGCTGAACATGCGCAGCACGCCGTAGCCGACCACCAGCATGATCGGCACCGCCAGCAACGCATGCTGCTGGCCCAGCGCATCGACGATGTGCTTGAATACCAGCGGCACCGCCACATTGGCCAGCTTGGCCAGTATCAGCATGGTCAGCGCCAGCGCCACCCGGCCCTTGAACTCCCACAGGTAGGGCAGCAGCGTGCGGATGGTTTTCAGGTCGCCGCGGACATTGTGTTCTGAATTGGAACGATAGGGACGCATGAATGAATGACCGACTGAACGAATACCCGCATTATAGCCGCGTCCGGCCATGCGTTAGCTCGCGACAAAGCCGCACTGCACGCGAGGTTTACACTTGATCCCGCTCGCGGGCTGCTCCGGCCACTGCCGTCATCAGTCGCACCAGCACGTAGCTGAAGCGCGGCAGCAACCTGGCCCAGAACCCTTTGCGCGTCCACTCCGAATGCTGCACCGGCGTGGCACCGTGTTCCATCTCCTGCTGCAGGCTGGCGCGCAGATGTGCAGCAAAGCCGCTGTCGCGGATCACCAGGTTGGCCTCGCGCGCCAGCCAGAGGCTGAACGGATCGATATTGGAAGAGCCCACGGTGGACCAGAAACTATCGATCACTGCCACCTTGGCGTGCATGAAACTGGCCCGGTATTCATAGATTTCCAGTCCGGCATCGAGCAATTCGTCGTACAGGAACTGAGTGGCATACATCAACAGCGGATGGTCCAGCCGTCCCGGCAGCATCAGCACCACACGCACGCCGCGCTGCGCCGCGCTGATTAGCGCATTGCGAAAAATACGTCCCGGCAGAAAATAGGCATTGGCGATCACGATCTCGCTCTTCGCCTCGACGATCGCGTCGAGATAGGCCTGCTGAATGTCGTTGTGGTGGCGCAGGTTGTCGCGGAATACGAAGGCCACGTGTGGCTGGGTGGCATGGGGCAGCAGCAGTTGCAGTTTGTCGTGCTCGTGACGTTTGCGCAGACTGGTCCATGACACCATGGCCCACAGCCGCCGCATAGAAGCATGAATGCGCTGCACCGTCTCGCCATGTACCTCCACCATATAGTCCAGCCGCGGCACCTCGGTGCCGTCCGAAGTGTCGTCGATAATATTGATACCGCCGATGAAAGCGACGTGGCCGTCGACCAGCGCCAGCTTGCGGTGCAGCCGGCGCAAGCGCTTGCGCCGTAGCGTCAGCCAGGAAATCTGCGGCCGGTACACCAACACCTGCACCCCGGCGGCGCGCAGTTCCTCGCGCCAGCTGTGCGGAAAATCGGCGCTGCCGAAGCCGTCCAGCAGCAAGTGCACCGCCACCCCACGCCGCGCCGCGCGTTGCAGGGCATCCGCCACCATGCGCCCGCTGGTGTCGGTGGCGTAGATGTAGGTCTCCATGAACATCGACTCGGCAGCCCCGTCGATTGCTTCCACCAGCCGCGGGAAATACTCTTCGCCGCAGCGCAGCAGCTGCAGCGAATGTCCCGCCACGTGATGTACGTGGCTCATGCCAGTTTAAGTGTCGCGGCCAGCGCCGCGTGATCGGAAATACGGTCCCACGGCGTGTGCGCATGCACTTCGCTGTGCTGCACCTCCAGCCCGCGCACATAGATGCGGTCCAGCCGCAGCATCGGCAGCCCCGCCGGGAAACTGCGCGCCAGCTTGCCGCCGCTCGCCTCGAACACCTCGTGCAGCCCCAGCGCCTGCGCCAGCTGACGATTGGCATGATTGTTCCAGTCGTTGAAGTCGCCGGCGACGATCAGCGGCGACTCCGCTGGCACCGTCTCGTTGATGCGCTCGATCAGCGCATCGAACTGCCGCCCGCGCCCGCGCTTGAACAGCCCGAGATGCACGCACAAACAATGCAGTGTGACGTCGTCGCGCTGCGGCAGTTTCAGTTCGCAGTGCAGCGCGCCGCGGCTCTCGAACCCATGCGCGGAAATATTCTCATTCTCCCACTTCAGGATCGGGTAGCGGCTCAGGATCGCATTGCCGTGATGCCCGCCGTCGTACACCGCGTTCATGCCGTAGGCATGGTGCGGCCAGATTTCCTGCGCCAGGAACTCATGCTGCGGCTGCTGCGGATAATCGGTATGCCGTGGCGACAAACGCATGCGCTCGCCCTGCACCTCCTGCAGGAACACGATGTCGGAATTCAGATGGCGCAGCCGCTCGCGCAGCTCGTGCAGCACAACCTTGCGATTGAACTGGGAGAAGCCTTTGTGGATGTTGTAGGTGACGATGTTGAGGGTGGTCATGGGGGATATTCTACCTAATGCCGAGGTTTACTCGGCATTAGAAATTTCCCAAAGCAAAACCGCCGGGGGTGGCCCGACGGTTTTGCTTTTGAGAATTTCCGCAAAGCGGAAACTCCTGCAACTTATGGAGCCATCACCCCCGGTACTTCCAGCATCTCTTCCACCACCTGCCTCACCTCGTCATCCGGCACCGTAGTGCGCAGCGCAAGCCACAGGATGCCCAGGCTGAACACTGCAATCACCCCCATATCCACAAACAGTGACATCGTGCCATTGCCGCCCAGCAGGGTCGGGCCAAGCCAGGTGAGCAGCCACAGTCCGCCAAAGTATGGCAGCAGCCACCAGGTATGCTGCCAGTCGAGCGGCCGGCGCGTCTCGCGCCTGGCAAAACCATAGTGATAGACCAGGTAGATCGCGAGCAGCACGAACAGCATGCCGAACAGGATGTTGAGCGTGGATAACCCGGTCCAGAACACGATCCAGTTGGAGACGATGAAGGCTGCCGGGGCGATGATCCAGGCGCCCCACAGGCGGAACGGGCGCTTCGCGTCGGGCATGGAGCGGCGCATTAGCAGCAGCACGATGGGACCGATGCTGTAGGACAGCACGGTGACCGACGAGATGTAGCCGACCAGTTTCTGCCAGGACGGGAACGGGAAGAAGAACAGCGCACCCACCACGTAGGTGACAATCAGCGCCACCCAGGGCACGCCGTGCCGGTTGAGTGTTCCCAGCGCACGCGGCGCGCTGCCGATTTCCGCGGCGGCCATGTTGATGCGCGAAGATGAGGTGACGAAGATGAAGGCCGTGCCAGCCGGCGACACGATGGCGTCGATATACAGCACCACTGCCCACCAGGTAGCGCCGACGGCGGCGGCGATGGCGGCGAACGGACCGGTCAGGCCGGGAAAGTGCAGTGCCTGCCAGCCGCCCTTTGAAAGCTCAGCCGGATCGACCGCCAGCAGGAAGGCCAGTTGCAGGCCGATGTACAACACCATGCCGATGAGCACCGAGCCGATCACCGCGATGGGGATGTTGCGCGATGGATTCTCTGTCTCGCCCGCAAGGTCGATGGCCTGGCGAAAACCGAAATAGCTGAAGATCACCCCGGCGGTCGCCACTGCGGTAAACATGCCGCCGATGTCGCTCTTGGCGGCGGTCTTCACCACGTGCAGGTTTTCCGGATGGTAAGACATGCCGATCAGCACGAACACGGTGGCCGCCGGGATGAGCAGCTTCCACCAGGTCGCCAGGCTGTTGAGGAACAGCACCCAGCCGATCACCAGGAAATTGAGCGCCACGAAAAATCCCAGCATGATCACCGAGACCACGAAGCCGGTCGGGGTGAGCAGGCCGCTGTCGGCGTGGATCAGCCCGGGCAGGTAATTGTTGGCATAAGTCAGCACCGCCATCACTTCCACCGGGGCAATGGTGACGTACACGAAAAACAGGATCCAGCTCCAGATATGGCCCAGCAGCACGCCATGGCTGACCCGGCTCATGTGCACCAGGGCGCCGCTCTTGGGAATCATCGTGGCCAGTTCCGAATACACCAGCGCCAGCAGCAGCGCCGCCACGGCACCAATGACCCAGGACCAGATGCTGAGCGGCCCGGCCTGTTGTGCGGCATGCAGCGGCCCGAACAGCCAGCCCGAACCGATGATGCCGCCGAGGCTGGCATACAGCAGGCCGACGATGCCGGCCTCCTTGCGGAGTTTGTGAGTCTGCGCCATGGTGTTGCTCTCCCTTAAGTCGATTTTTTTCTAATTATGGCGGATTCCGGATGCAAACGCCCGGGCTTAAGCGTTGCCTATCCCCTTCGATGGCAAGTTGATCTGCTTCGCAAAATCCAGCATGCGTTCAATCGAAACCTTCGCCCGCTTGCCAGTCTCGGGATCGACGTGGATTTCATTGTTTCCTGTTTCCAGCACCTCGGCCAGATTGCGCAGGCCGTTCATCGCCATCCACGGGCAATGGTTGCAACTGCTGCAGTTGGCACCGTGGCCGGCGGTGGGCGCCTCGAGAAAGGTTTTGTTCGGTGACAATGTGCGCATCTTGTGCAGGATGCCGTTGTCGGTGGCTACGATGAACTCCGGCGCATCGAGATTCTGCGAGGCCTTGATCAATTGCGTGGTGGAACCGACCGCATCGGCCAGCGCGATCACCGCCGCCGGCGATTCCGGATGCACCAGTACTTTCGCCTGCGGGCGCTGCGCCATGAGTTCTTCCAGCCCCCTGGCCTTGAATTCGTCGTGCACCACGCAGGAACCCTGCCACAGCAACATGTCCGCACCCGTCTGCTGCTGCACATATTCACCAAGATGGCGATCCGGTGCCCACAGGATTTTTTCTCCCTTTTCCTTGAGGTGTTTGATGATGGGCAGTGCGATCGAACTGGTCACTGTCCAGTCGGCGCGTGCCTTCACCTCCGCACTGGTGTTGGCATATACCACGACGGTGCGGTCCGGATGCTCGTCGCAGAATGCGGCAAATTCGTCGGCCGGGCAGCCAAGGTCGAGCGAGCATTCCGCTTTCAGGTCGGGCATCAGCACGCGCTTTTCCGGATTGAGGATTTTCGCGGTCTCGCCCATGAAGCGTACGCCCGCCACCACGATAGTCTTTGCCGGGTGCTCATGGCCGAAGCGCGCCATGTCGAGCGAATCGGACACCAGTCCGCCGGTTTCCTCGGCCAGGTCCTGCAGGTCGGCATGCACATAATAGTGCGCCAACAGCACCGCATCCTGCTCGGCTAGCAGGCGCTTGATGCGCGCGATCAGTTCCACCTTCTCCTGCGGCCCCGGCTCAACCGGTTTCTTGGCCCATGCCTGTTCCGTACCGCATACGGTACCGTGCGGATGCTCGACTTGGACGGCGATTTCGTTCTCATGCATGACGCGTTCTTTCGGGTAATTGCAATATCGCCTCGCGGTTGCTCGGCGAAAAAACTTTCTCCGCAGCCTCTTGCCACGATAGCCATTGATAATTCAGATGTTCTCTTGGTGCAAGTTTGACCGCAATCCGCTCCGGTAATTCCAGTCCGAACACGTGCTCGGTGTTGTGTGTGGTACCGGGCGCATAGCGATGCCGCCACCTTTCGTAGATTTCGTACTCGTTCTGCTGCTGCCAGTCGTTCAGTCCATACTGCACCGCATCCAGCCCGGTCTCTTCGCGTACTTCGCGCACCGCAGTTTCGCGCAACGAGGCTTCGTTCGCATCCCGGCTACCGGTCACCGATTGCCAGTAACCGGGATGATCGGCGCGCTCCAGCAACAACACATCGAGATCAGGTGTATAGATCACCACCAAGGCTGAAACGGGTTGCTTGTAAGACGACATGCAAAGAAATTTAACAGAAAAACACCCAGAACGGCTTGCCTTGCGATTTCCAGAAAGCCACAGCTTCCGAGAATATTTTCATGACCGTTGCATGTTCCTCCGGGTCCAGCCCCAGCGTCTCGCCGCCATTACGCAGCAACAGCACATAGCCCGGCGCAGCGTCGAGCCATGACAGGTCGCCCAGCGCGTCGGCCAGCGCATCCCAGTTTTTTCCAAACCATTCCGGCGCCCGGATCGCCTGCGCCAGCGCTGCCAGGAATTCGCCTTTGGCTCCAACCGCTGCGAGGTCGGCTTCCAGCAGTGGCATGTTGGCTTCGGCAGTGACGGCATGCAGCTTATGCAAATGGCAGTTCAGACCGAACACGCCCGCCTCGTTAACGTCCCGCAAACGTCTGGTCAGATCATCCATAACCTACTCCAAAATACGCCTGAACGTGCGGTAGTGGTCACCGCTGTAGTAGCACTCCAGCTCGGGACCGCACACGATGCGCCGTGCACCGCGGTTATGCGTGCCGGGCGTCTTCACCGTGTATTCGTGATAGTAGCCATGCGACCGTTTCGGCAAATGATGCTCGTAATTGCCGAACACTACACCGTCGCGCACATAGGGAAAGGGGCCGCCGTGGAGTATCTTGTGCAGTGTCTCGCGCGCTTCCGGCGGCAGTTTCGCCACATCCACCGAGCCCATGGCATGGGCCAGCGGCGCCCAGCACAGCAAGCCGAGCAATAGCCACCGCGCTGCCAGGCCGCGCAACACAGCTTACTCTCCGGTCACTTCCACCGTGGTCTGCGCCTGTTGCTGGCGCAGGCGGATGTGCAGTTCGCGCAACTGCTTCTCGTCCACCGCGCTCGGCGCCTGCGTCAACAGGCATTGCGCGCGCTGGGTCTTGGGGAAGGCGATCACGTCGCGGATCGACTCGGCTCCGGTCATCAGCGTGACGATGCGGTCCAGGCCGAAGGCCAGGCCGCCGTGCGGCGGCGCGCCGTATTGCAGCGCGTCGAGCAGGAAGCCGAACTTGAGCTGCGCTTCCTCGGCACCGATGTTGAGCGCACGGAACACCTTGCTCTGCACGTCTTCCCTGTGGATACGCACCGAGCCGCCGCCGATTTCCCAGCCGTTCAGCGCCAGATCGTAGGCCTTGGCGAGACACTTGCCGGGATCGCTATCGAGCAGCTCGATGTGCTCATCCCTGGGCGAAGTGAACGGATGGTGACAGGCGGTCCAGCGCTTGGCTTCCTCGTCGTATTCGAACATCGGGAAATCCAGTACCCACACCGGCGCCCACGCTTCGCAGGACAGGTGATTCTTTTCGTGGCCGATCTTGCCGCGCAACGCGCCCAGCGCATCGTTGACCACCTTGGTCTTGTCGGCGCCGAAGAAAATGATATCGCCGTTCTCGGCCCCGGTGCGCTCGATGACAGCCTTCAGTGCCGCCTCGTTCAGGTTCTTGACGATGGGAGACTGCAGGCCGGTTTCGTTGAGCTGGGTGACGTCGTTGACCTTGATCCAGGCCAGGCCGCGTGCACCGTAGATGGAAACGTATTTGGTGTATTCATCGATCTCGCCGCGCGAAATCGATGCGCCACCGGGCACACGCAGCGCCGCCACGCGGCCGCCGGAATTGGCCGGGCCGGAGAATACCTTGAATGCGACATCCTGCATCGCGTCGGTGACGTCGGTCAGTTCCAGCGTCACGCGCAGGTCCGGCTTGTCGGAGCCGTAGCGCACCATCGCCTCGGCATGCGACATGCGCGGGAACGGTTTGGGCAGGTCGGCGTCGAGCACCTCCTTGAACACGGTGCAGATCAGGTCTTCCATCAGTGCCATGATCTGCTCCTCGGTCAGGAACGCAGTCTCGATGTCGACCTGGGTAAACTCGGGCTGGCGGTCGGCGCGCAGGTCTTCGTCGCGAAAGCATTTGACGATCTGGTAGTAGCGGTCGAAGCCGGCCACCATCAACATCTGCTTGAACAGCTGCGGCGACTGCGGCAGTGCGAAGAATTCGCCCGGGTGCACGCGCGACGGCACCAGGTAGTCACGCGCACCTTCCGGCGTCGACTTGGTCAGCATCGGGGTTTCGATGTCGATGAAGTCTTTATCATCGAGAAAGCGGCGGAACGCGCGCGTGGTCTTGTAGCGCAGCATCATGTTGTGCTGCATCTGCGGGCGGCGCAGGTCGACCACACGATGGGTCAGGCGCACGGTCTCCGACAGGTTCTCATCATCGAGCTGGAACGGCGGGGTCACCGACGGGTTCAGCACTTCGATGCCGTGGCACAGTACTTCGATCTCGCCGCTGGTCATGTTCCTGTTTTCGGTGCCTTCCGGGCGACGGCGCACCTTGCCGGTGATTTTCAGCACAAATTCGTTGCGCACCGATTCGGCAATCGCGAACATGTCCGGGCGATCCGGATCGCACACCACCTGGGCAATACCTTCACGGTCGCGCAGGTCGATGAAAATAACGCCGCCGTGGTCGCGGCGGCGGTGTGCCCAGCCGCACAGGGTGACGGTCTGGTCGAGTTGGGAAA
>CAZMSI010000030.1:0-644 GCA_964568895.1 uncultured Sideroxydans sp.
GCGTGCAGTTCCACCCCGAATTCACGTCCACACCACGCGACAGTCATCCCTTATTCATGTCGTTCGTGACGGCGGCCTTGCAGCACCGGAAGGAAAGCGCAAAGCAGAAGGCAACAGCATGAAACTATGCGGCTTTGAGGCAGGGCTGAATCAGCCGCTGTTCCTGGTTGCCGGGCCGTGCGTGATCGAGTCCGAGCAATTGGCTATGGATACCGCCGGACAGTTGAAAGAGATTTGTAATGCGTTGCAGATAAACTTCATCTACAAGTCGTCTTACGACAAGGCCAACCGCAGTTCGGGCAAGTCGTATCGCGGCTTTGGTATGGATGCGGGGCTGAAAATACTGGCCGAGGTCAAAAAACAGATCGGCGTGCCGGTGCTGACCGATGTGCACGCCGAAGATGAGATTGCACCTGTGGCGGCAGTGGTGGACGTGCTGCAGACGCCGGCTTTCCTGTGCCGTCAGACCGATTTCATCCATGCCGTGGCGCGTGCAGGCAAGCCGGTGAATATCAAGAAGGGGCAATTCCTGTCGCCATGGGACATGCAGAACGTGGTGGAAAAGGCACGCGATGCCAGTGGCAAGGACAACATCATGGTGTGCGAACGCGGTGCATCGTTCGGCTACAACAATCTGGTGTCGG
>CAZMSI010000030.1:654-13372 GCA_964568895.1 uncultured Sideroxydans sp.
ACTGGCCGTGATGCGTAATACCGGCTGCCCGGTGGTGTTCGATGCCACGCACTCGGTGCAATTACCGGGGGGGCAGGGCTCCAGTTCCGGCGGGCAGCGCGAGTTCGTGCCGGTGCTGGCGCGGGCGGCGGTGGCGGCAGGAGTTTCCGGGCTGTTCATGGAAACCCATCCCGATCCTGCGCATGCACTGTCGGACGGGCCGAACGCGTTTCCGCTGGGCCACCTGAAGGAGTTGCTGCAGACCCTGAAGGTGCTGGACGATACCGTAAAGCAACTGGGCATGATAGAAGAGCAGATAAATTTGAGCAGTGTTAAGTGAATGAAGGAAAGAAGAGAAAAATGAGTGCAATTGTTGATGTTGTAGCGCGTGAAATTCTGGACTCCCGTGGCAATCCCACGGTCGAGGCCGATGTGTTGCTGGAATCCGGCGTAATGGGCCGTGCCGCAGTGCCCTCCGGCGCTTCCACCGGCGAGAAGGAGGCGATTGAACTGCGCGACGGCGACAAGCAGCGCTATCTGGGCAAGGGCGTGCTGAAAGCAGTGGAAAACGTCAACACCGAAATTGCCGAGGCAATCATCGGACTGGATGCGGCGGAACAGGCATTCATCGACCAGACCATGATTGACCTTGATGGTACTGAAAACAAGTTGCGTCTTGGCGCCAATGCCTTGCTGGCGGTGTCCATGGCCGTGGCCAGGGCTGCGGCCGAAGAATCAGGCCTGCCGCTGTACCGCTATCTTGGTGGCTCGGCGCGCATGGAAATGCCGGTGCCGATGATGAATGTTGTCAATGGCGGTGCGCATGCCGAAGGCGGTGCCGACATGCAGGAGTTCATGATCATTCCGGTGGGTGCGCAGAGTTTTCGCGAAGCATTGCGCTATGGTGCCGAAGTGTTCCATGCGCTGAAAGCAGTGCTGCACAAGCGCGGCTTGCCGACCACCGTCGGCGACGAAGGCGGTTTTGCACCGGCACTAGGTTCCAACGAGGGCGCGCTGCAGGTGATTGTCGAGGCGATCGAGGCGGCCGGCTACGTCCCAGGCCAGGATGTGGCGATCGGCATGGACCCGGCGGCGTCTGAATTCTACAAAGACGGCCAGTATCATCTGAAGGCGGATGGCAAGGTGCTGACTTCCGCGCAGATGATCGATCTGTATGCGAGCTGGGTGGACAAGTATCCCATCATCAGTATCGAGGACGGCATGAGCGAGAATGACTGGGAAGGCTGGAAAGCCTTGACCGAGCGCCTCGGCAAGAAAATCCAGCTGGTCGGCGATGACGTGTTCGTGACCAATACCAAGATCCTGGCAGAGGGCATCAAGCAGGGTCTGGCAAACTCGATCCTGATCAAGGTGAATCAGATCGGTACGCTGACCGAGACCTTCGCCGCTATTGAAATGGCCAACCGTGCGGGCTATACCGCCGTGGTTTCGCATCGCTCCGGTGAAACCGAAGATACCACCATTGCCGACCTGGCAGTGGCTACCAATGTCATGCAAATCAAGACAGGTTCCTTGTCGCGCTCGGACCGAATTGCAAAATACAATCAACTGCTGCGCATCGAAGAAGATTTGGGCGATTGTGCTTCCTACCCCGGACGCAGTGCCTATTACCAGCTGGGGTAGCGCACCTCTTTCTTCCAGATGCGCTGGATATCACTGATACTGGTTGCACTTATTCTGCTATTGCAGTATCCGCTATGGCTGGGTAAGGGCGGCTGGTTGAAAGTGTGGGACATCAACCAGCAGGTCAAGGCGCAACAGCAGGAAAACCTCAATGCCCAGGCGCGCAATGCGGTGCTGGATGCCGAGGTGCGCGATCTCAAGCAGGGAACCGATGCCATCGAGGAGCGCGCCCGCACCAACCTCGGCATGGTCAAGCGGAATGAGTTGTTTTTCCAGGTGATCGGCAACAACCCGGCGGCATCTGCTGTAGCCTCGGCTGCAACCGGGAAGAAAGCAGGTCAGACGCCCAGCAGTTCCACTTCGAATACCAGAGTCGTATCCGGCGGGATTACGCCGCCGGCACCGCGGCGTCCATAACCGAGTTCGGCGGGAATGGTCAGCTTGCGCACGCCGCCGACTTTCATGCCTTGTACGCCTTCATCCCAGCCGCGGATCACTTCGCCTGCTCCCAGGTTGAACTGGAACGGAATGTTGCGGTCCTTGCTGGAGTCGAACTTCTGGCCATCGGTTAGCCAGCCGGTGTAATGCACGGTGACGGTCTGACCGGCCTGCGCTGTGTTGCCTTCGCCTACGGCCAGTTCTTCATATTGCAGTCCGGATTCGGTGGTGATGGTGCTCATGTTATTTCCTTGATCAAGTTGCGGTACGTTCTGCAGATTGGACTGTATTGGCCACCAGCATGGTGATGGTCATCGGGCCGACGCCTCCCGGCACCGGGGTGATCCAGCCGGCGACTTCCTTCGCGGCGTCGAAATCCACGTCGCCGCACAGTTTGCCTTCCGGCGTGCGATTCATGCCGACGTCGATCACTGCTGCGCCGGGCTTGATCATGTCGCCAGTGATCATCTTGGCGCGGCCGGTGGCGACCACCAGGATGTCGGCATCGCGCGTATGCTTGGCGAGGTCAACGGTCTTCGAGGTACAGATGGTGACGGTGGCGTTGGCCTGCAATAACAGCAGCGCCATCGGCTTGCCGACGATGTTGCTGCGCCCGACCACGACGGCATGCTTGCCTTCGATGGAGACGCCGCTCTTTTCCAGCAGCTTCATGCAGCCCCAGGGGGTGCAGGGCGCGAAGCGCATGTTGCCGGTGGCCAGCGCACCGACGTTCACCGGGTGGAAACCGTCCACGTCCTTTTCCGGGTCGATCGCCAGCAGCACCTTGTTGCTGTCGATGTGTTTCGGCACCGGTAGTTGCACCAGGATACCGTGTATCTTCGGGTCGTTATTCAGTTCGGCAATTTTTTCCAGCAAAGCGGTTTCCGCCGTATCGGCGGGCAGGGCGATGTGCTCGGAATGCAGGCCGAGTTCAGCGCAGGCTTTTACCTTGTTGGCGACATAAACCCGGGAAGCCGGATCTTCTCCGACAATGATCACCGCCAGTCCCGGGGTGATGCCGCGCGCCTTCAGTGCATCGGCGCGCACTTTCCACTCGGCGCGCACCTCCTGCGCGATAGCCTTGCCGTCTATGATTTTTGCTGTCATCGCCGTTCCCTGCAGTGACGTTCAGAATCTCGGTTTTTCCGGTGCGCTCTGGTAGTTCTCGACACCGGTCATGATTTCGGTTCGGGCTGCATCAATTCCTTCCCAGCCCTTGATCTTGACCCACTTGTTGGGCTCGAGATCCTTGTAGTGTTCGAAGAAATGCGAGATTTGCTTGAGCACGATTTCGGGCAATTCGGTATGGCTTTTCAGGCCGCGGTACAGCGTGGACAGCTTATCCACCGGTACTGCGAGCACCTTGGCATCCATCCCGGATTCGTCTTCCATATTGAGTACAGCAAGCGGGCGGCAACGCACCACCACGCCGGTGTTCAGCGGTATCGGGGTGATTACCAGCACATCGACCGGATCGCCATCATCGGACAATGTGTGCGGAATATAACCATAGTTGCAGGGGTAGTGCATTGCGGTATTCATGAAACGGTCAACAAAAATCGCTCCCGATTCCTTGTCTACTTCATATTTTACCGGCTCGCCGTGCATGGGAATTTCGATGATTACGTTGAAATCGTCCGGTAAATTCTGTCCGGAAGGGACTTTGTTCAAACTCATGATGCAATACCTTGGGTGTAAAAATGAAAGATGCGAATTGTACCACTGGCGCCAGACCACATGAAATTACAAAGGAATAAAAAAGGGGCGACGATGCGCCCCTTGAAATGCTTACGCTTTTTTTAACTTAGTAGTGGCACAATCAGTAGAGCTACGATATTGATGATCTTGATCAGCGGGTTCACTGCGGGGCCGGCCGTATCCTTGTAGGGGTCACCCACAGTGTCGCCGGTGACCGCCGCCTTGTGCGCCTCCGAACCCTTGCCGCCGTAGTTGCCATCTTCAATGTATTTCTTGGCATTGTCCCAGGCGCCACCGCCGGTGGTCATCGAAATCGCCACGAACAGGCCGGTGATGATGGTGCCCATCAGCAATCCGCCCAGCGCTTTCGGCCCGAGGATTACGCCGACCAGCACCGGCACCAGCACGGGCAATAACGAGGGAATCACCATTTCCTTGATTGCGGCAGTGGTCAGCATGCCGACTGCGCGCGAGTAGTCCGGCTTGCCTGTACCTTCCATGATGCCGGGGATTTCCTTGAACTGGCGGCGCACTTCGATCACGACGCTGCCGGCGGCGCGTCCTACTGCTTCCATCGCCATTGCACCGAACAAATAGGGCACTAATCCGCCGATGAACAGGCCGACGATCACCATGTGGTCGGACAGGTCAAAGCTGGTGACGATGTGGTTGGCGCTCAGGGCGTGGGTATAGTCAGCGAACAGCACCAGTGCGGCGAGTCCGGCCGAGCCGATGGCATAACCTTTGGTAACCGCCTTGGTGGTGTTGCCCACGGCATCGAGCGGATCGGTGACGGCGCGCACGCTTTCGGGCAATTCCGCCATTTCGGCGATGCCGCCTGCGTTGTCGGTGATCGGGCCGTAGGCATCGAGCGCGACAATGATACCGGCCATCGAAAGCATGGAGGTCGCGGCGATGGCGATGCCGTACAGTCCGGCAAATTTATACGCCAGGATGATGCTGATGCAGACCGACAGTACCGGCAGGGCGGTTGCCTTCATCGAGACGCCGAGGCCGGCGATGATGTTGGTTGCGTGACCGGTCTGTGAGGCAGCGGCGACATGTTGCACCGGTGCAAAATCGGTGCCGGTGTAGTACTCGGTGATCCATACCAGCGCGGCGGTCAGCACCAGGCCGATGATCGCGGAGCCGTAAATCGCCATGCTGCTGTAGGTGGTGCCGTCGGTCAACGTTACGCTGCCACCGAGTAGCCAGGTGGTGATCGGGTAGAAGGCGATCAGTGCCAGCACCCCGGAGACGGCGAGGCCACGGTACAGCGCGTTCATGATCTTGCCGCCGTCCCGGGCTTTCACGAAGAAGGTGCCAATGATGGAGGCGATGATGGAAACGCCGCCCAACACCAGCGGATAAATGACGGCGTTCTCGCCAATGCTCGGCAGCATCAGCGCGCCGAGCAGCATGGTGGCAACGAGGGTTACCGCGTAGGTTTCGAACAGGTCGGCAGCCATACCCGCGCAATCGCCGACGTTGTCGCCGACGTTGTCGGCAATCACCGCCGGATTGCGTGGATCGTCCTCGGGGATGCCGGCTTCCACTTTACCCACCAGGTCGGCACCGACGTCGGCGCCCTTGGTGAAAATGCCGCCACCAAGACGCGCAAAGATGGAAATCAGTGAACCGCCGAAAGCCAGTCCCACCAGCGGCTGGATGACGTGATGGGTATCCGCTCCGGCCCCAGCCATCATTTTCAGCACGATGTAATAGCCGGTGATGCCGAGCAGCCCCAGGCCGACCACCAGCATGCCGGTGATGGCGCCGCCGCGGAAGGCGACAGAAAGGGCGGCGGCGATGCCGCTGCGTGCGGCTTCGGCGGTGCGCACGTTGGAGCGTACCGACACGTTCATGCCGATATAGCCGGTGGCGCCGGAAAGAATTGCGCCGATGACAAAACCGATTGCAGTCTTGACGTCGAGGAAAAGAGCTATCAGCACTGCCAGTGCGGCACCTGCGATGGCGATGGTGGTGTATTGCTTGTTCAGGTAGGCTGACGCGCCTTCCTGTATGGCCGCGGCAATTTCGCGCATGCGGTCATTGCCGGAAGGCCTGCCGAGTACCCATTGAATGGAAACTGCCCCATACACGATTGCTGCGACCGCGCACAACAGTGCAAAAATCAAGCCACCTGACATAACTACCTCCCTGAGATTTTAGACCAGCTTAAATTAACTCAAATGGTAAAACTGTCCAGCTTTCTTGGTACGGCTACATTTTTCAGACGAACATATTGGGGCAGCCCATTCTTGTAGGGTGGATAGTCCTCTCCCTTGATGAGCGGGGATAAATAAGTGCGGCATTTTTCCGTGATGCCGAAGCCGTCAGCCGTAATGAAATTGCGCGGCATGAATTTTTCCACATTGGCGACCTTGCTCAAGGGGGCGACCCCGATCTTCCATTTGTAAGGTTTGTCGGAGATACGGTCCACTGTGGGCATGACCGCATTCTGTCCCTTGATTGCCAGCTCCACTGCTGCCTTGCCGAGGGCGTAGGCCTGATCCACGTCGGTTCTGGAGGCAATGTGGCGGGCGGCGCGCTGCAGGTAGTCAGCCACAGCCCAGTGGAACTTGTAGCCCAGCGCGTCCTTGATCATGTTGGCAACGACGGGTGCTGCGCCACCCAGTTGCGCGTGGCCAAAAGCATCGCGCGTGCCCTGTTCGGCGAGAAACCTGCCATCCGGGTAATGGCAGCCTTCCGAGACCACGACGCTGCAATAACCATGTTTCTTGACCATGGCATTCACCTTGGCAAGAAACTTCTTCTGGTTGAATTCGATTTCGGGGAACAGGATGACTACCGGGATGCCATGTTCCTCGACCAGACCCCCCGCTGCGGCGATCCAGCCGGCATGGCGGCCCATTACCTCGACCACGAACACCTTGGTCGAGGTCTTGGCCATGGAGCGCACGTCGTAGCTTGCTTCCAGTGTTGAGACGGCGACGTATTTCGCCACCGAGCCGAAACCGGGGCAACAGTCGGTGATTGGCAGATCGTTGTCCACGGTTTTCGGCACATGGATGGCTTGCACCGGGTAGCCGAGTTTTTCGGAAAGCTGTGAGACCTTGTAGCAGGTATCGGCAGAATCGCCGCCGCCGTTATAGAAAAAATAACCGATGTTGTGGGCCTTGAATACCTCGATCAGGCGCTCGTATTCGCGCTTGTTGGCTTCCAGGCTTTTCAGTTTGTAGCGGCAGGAACCGAAAGCGCCGGAGGGGGTGTGGCGTAGTGCGGCAATCGCCTTGGCGGATTCCTTGCTGGTGTCGATCAGGTCTTCGGTCAGCGCGCCGATGATGCCGTTGCGCCCTGCATATACCTTGCCGATTTTGTCTTTGTGTTTGCGTGCGGTCTCGAGTACGCCGCAGGCTGAAGCATTGATGACGGCGGTGACGCCGCCGGACTGAGCATAGAAAGCGTTCTTTTTGGCCATATTCCGCTCCGCGTTGTAATTATTGCCGGCTATCTTACGCCTTTTTGTGCGGCGGATAAAACCTTACGGAAGAGTGTTATCCCAGGTACGGAAGGATCGCTTACACTTGTAACCATGAATTCCATACCTGAATGGAATCCGCGGGTATTACTGCAATCGCCAATGTTTGCGCCGTTGCATCCGGTGCTGGCGCGCCTTGATTCCGGAAATTTCCCCTCCCTGCACGATTGCAATGCGTTGCTTGCGGAATATGAACCGCCCATCATGGTGGGTGGCGGCATGCCATTACGCTTCGTGAAACAGGAGCGCGGCAGGCTGAATTTTGAGGCGCAATATGAACCGCGCTGCTATCTTGCGGGGGAAGTGCAAACCCGTGAGAATAATTGGCACGACTTGTTCAATGCGCTGGTCTGGCGGACCTTCCCCGAGAGCAAGGCAGCCATCAATGCGCGCCATTACCGGGCATTGGTCAATAGCCCACACGCCGACGTTGGCGGCAGGCGCGGTAGCGAGCGGGATATGCTGACGCTGTTTGATGAGTCGGGGGTGGCCGTGGCTTACGCCGACGATGAGTTGGCGGCTCTGCTGAGGGGGTTCCGGTGGAAGGAATTGTTCTGGCAGCGGCGCGAACAGGTGAATGCCGTCATGGGATTTCATTTATTCGGACATGGTCTTTATGAAAAGGCCATGCAGCCTTATCCCGGCATGACCGGGCAGGGATTGCTGCTGAAAGTCGAGCGTGAATTCTTTGCCTGGCCGCCGGAGGAAAGGCAGGCACACCTTGACGGGGTACTGGCAAATTATTTTTTTGTGCCGGGAAATTGCCGTAGCACACGCGAGCTTGCACCGGTGCCTTTGTTGGGCGTGCCGGGCTGGACAGCGGAAAATGGAAATTCAATCTATTATGACGATACACGCTATTTTCGCAGGAAGCGCGGCACTGTCTTTGCGAGTTGATGGTGCATGTACAAAATAACTGGTGTAGGTTATTCTTGGAATCAAACATAACATTATTACAAGCATGGAGGGAGAGTAGAAATGGCTATCGAATTGTTTAATAACGGCAAGCACTTGTGTCTGATGTTCGATGACCTGGTCGACGATACCATGGGTGCTGCGGTGCAAGCCAACCAGTTCCTGATTGTCGATAATGGGCATGGCGCGTTGCTTGATCCGGGCGGCAACATGACCTACAACGGGCTGCTGATGGAAATGCATAATTACTTCTCGCCCAAGCGCCTCGACTACATTTTTGCCACCCATGCCGACCCCGACATTATTGCCTCGGTCAACAAGTGGATGATCCATACTGATTGCCGGGTGCTTATTTCCCAGTTATGGACGCGTTTCGTCCCGCATTTCTGCAGTGTGGGCAATGCCGAAGGACGCATCGACGGTATTCCGGACGAGGGTATGAATATTCCGCTGGGCGAGTGCAAAATCAAGGCTGTCCCGGCGCACTTCATGCACTCCGAGGGAAATTTCCAGTTCTATGACCCGGTCAGCAAGATATTGTTTTCCGGCGACATGGGGGCTTCTCTGGTGCCCCATACCGAGGTGGATACCCCGGTGGAGGATTTCAAGTCGCATATCCAGTACATGGAAGGTTTCCATCGGCGCTACATGATTTCCAATAAAATTTGCCGCTATTGGGTGAATATGGTGCGCCAGATGGATGTGGAAAGTATCGTACCGCAGCATGGACGCATGTTCCGGGGCAAGAAAATGGTGAACGAATTCCTCAACTGGATCGAGAACCTGCCCTGCGGCGTAGACCTGATGACCCAGGAAAACTACCGCGCTCCCTGAGTCAGGCTGTTTTCCGTCAAACCGGCGGGTGCCTCCCCGCCGGGTAAAATCCGGGCTGCTCTAGCCGAGAGCGGCGATGCCGGCCTCGGCAATCTGCCCGTCCTGAAACGAGCGTACCCCGCTGATCCCGAGTCCTCCGATAACGATGCCGTCGCGTACCAGCGGTACGCCGCCTTCGGCTGGAATGACGCCGGGCAGGGCAAGGTGGATCAGCCGTCCGCTCAGTACCGCATCCTCGGAAGTCTTGGTTGGACGCTGGAAGGCGACCGCAGCGTGGGCCTTGTGAATTGCAGTTTCCACGCTGCCGAACTGCGTTTCATGGCTGCGCTGCAGATAAAGCAGGTGCCCGCCGTCGTCCACCACCGCAATGACCACCTTCCACTCGCTGGCCTGCGCTTCGGCCTCGGCAGCCAGTGCGATGCGCTTGGCGTCGTCCAGGGTGAGGACGGGTTTGCTTGAGGTCATGTTCACTCGCCGGAAAGTGCGGCGAAGATATTGTCGCGGATCGATTCCACTCCGCCCACACCGGGAACCTTGATGCATTTCGGGGCTTGCGGGTCGCCGGTGCCGGCCCAGGCGGAGTAGTACTCTACCAGCGGTTTGGTCTGGTCGTGGTAAACCGCGAGGCGCTTCTTCACGGTTTCTTCCTGGTCGTCTTCGCGCTGGACCAGATCCTCGCCGGTAACGTCATCCTTGCCGGTCACCTTGGGCGGGTTGAATACGACGTGATAGGTGCGGCCCGAGGCCAGATGCACGCGGCGGCCACTCATGCGCTTGATGATTTCCTCGTCGGCGACGTCGATCTCCACCACGTAGTCGATTTGCACGCCGGCCTGTTTCATGGCTTCAGCCTGGGGGATGGTGCGCGGAAATCCGTCGAACAGGAAACCGTTGGCACAGTCCGCTTCCTTGATGCGTTCCTTCACCAGATTGATGATGATATCGTCGGAAACCAGGCCGCCGGCATCCATGATTTTCTTGGCCTCAAGGCCTAGCGGCGTGCCGGCTTTTACTGCCGCACGCAGCATATCACCGGTGGAAATCTGCGGAATGTTGTACTTTTCCTTGATGTAGTTGGCCTGGGTGCCTTTGCCGGCACCGGGTGCGCCGAGAAGGATGAGTTTCATGATTAGCTCCCTTTGAGATGTGATGCTGCGAAATCGTTTTGGGCTGCAAGCAGGTCAGCTTCGGTATCTACCCCGGCGGGTGGGGCGACCTGCGTAATGGCAACCCCGATTTTGTACCCATGCCATAACACGCGCAACTGTTCCAGTGCCTCGAACTGTTCGATCGGCGCCGGAGCAAGCCTGCTGTAGGTGCGCAGAAAGCCCGCGCGGTAGGCATAAATGCCGATGTGGTGGAGCACGGGCAGTTCATCCGGCAGCGCAGCATTTTGTGCAAAGGCATCGCGTGGCCAGGGGATGGGGGCGCGGCTGAAATAAAGCGCATTGCCATCCTTGTCCAGCACCGCCTTGACGATGTTGGGGTTGCGCATGGCCGCTTCGTCGTGGATGGCATGGCAGGCGGTGGCAACGGCACATGCCGGATGTTCGTGCAGATACTGTGCCACGTCATGGATCAATTCGGGAGGCATCCGCGGCTCGTCACCCTGCACGTTGACCACGATGGTGTCGTCCGGCCAGTCGTGCTGTTGCACGACTTCTGCGACACGGTCGGTGCCGCTGGCATGATGGGCGTGGGTGAGGCAGGCCTTGAAGCCGTGCTCATGCACGACATCGGCGATAGCCTGGTGGTCGGTGGCAATCCATATCTGCTGCGCGCCGCTTTGCGCGGCCCGTTCGGCGACCCGCACCACCATCGGCTTGCCGGCAATTGGCAGCAGCGCTTTGCCGGGCAGGCGGGTGGAGGCGTAGCGTGCGGGAATGACGACGTGGAAGGGGATCATCTAAGCTGATCGACTTCTTCCACGGTCATCTTGCGCGCTTCGTCGGCCAGCATCACTGGAATTCCATCCTTGATCCGGAAAGCCAGCCGGTCTGCCTTGCAGACCAGTTCCTGCTCGGCCTTGCGGTAAACCAGCGGGGATTTGCACAGCGGGCAGACCAGGATATCAAGCAGTTTGGTGTCCATAGGGGGCGATCTTTTTCATTATGTGTTGGAGTAATTCCGGATCCGCTTGCGCATCAACACGCAGCACCCAGCATTTTTCCGTGGCGAATGCTGCGCATTTTACCGCATCTTTTTCCGTCATGAGTATTGCATCGGCGTTGCCGAATTCCAGATCGGCTGCGCTGTAGCGATGGTGGTCGGGAAAGGGATGCGGCCGGGCATCTATACCCAGATGCTTCAAATGGGCGAAGAATCGTTGCGGGTGGCCGATTCCGGCGATGGCGTGGGTGCGCAGGCCGTGGAAATCGACGGGCCGTGCCGTGGTTTCCGGATTCAGCAGATTGTAAAAAACCTCACCATGCAACTGCATGGCAAACTCACCCGGTTTTGTGCTGCCGCCCCGGATGACCACGGCATCGACGGTATTGAGGCGCGAGGGCGGCTCACGCAGCGGCCCTGCCGGTAGTAGCAGGCCGTTGCCGAAGCGGTGCGTACCATCCACTACGGCAATTTCGGCATCGCGCTGCAGGCGGTAGTGCTGCAGTCCATCGTCGCTGAGCAGCACGTCGCATTCCGGATGCGCCTGCAGTAGTGCGCGCCCGGCAGCCACACGATCGCGGCCTACCCATACC
The DNA here is from genome assembly GCA_964568895.1 of uncultured Sideroxydans sp. GTDB lineage: Bacteria > Pseudomonadota > Gammaproteobacteria > Burkholderiales > Gallionellaceae > RI-121. The sequence goes on from CAZMSI010000030.1 coordinate 12,367, forward strand.
GGGCACAATTTGCGCTGGGCCATCAGCACCGGCTCATCGCCTGTTTCTTCCGGGTTGCTGGCCGCGTAGACTTGCTGCGGCGAGGCAGGCGATGCCTTGCCGTGGACATATCCGCGGCTGATGATGCCCGGATGCCAGCCGTTCTCGATCAGTTGTTGCGTCAGCCACAGCGTGAGCGGAGTCTTGCCGCTGCCGCCGACGGTGATATTGCCGACGACAATGACCGGTACCGGGAGTTTTGTGCTGGGCAGCACGCCACTGCGATACAGTGTGCGGCGTATTGCGGCCAGCAACTGGAACAGCAGGCTGAGCGGCAGCAGGACCAGATGCAGTGGAGTGATGCGATGCCAGTGTCGTTGCAGCCCGTCCATATTATCGGGCGACCTACCGGGACTGATTTTCCGTCTTGAAAGTGATGCTGGTGTAGCCGTCGATGTGCGCGGCCTCCATGATGTTGATCACGGCCTGGTGCGGGGTCTTGGCATCGGCATTGATGACGATCACCGGGCTTGGCGCACCGTTTGCCGCCTTGCGCATTTCTTCGGCAAGCTTGTCCACATTGGTGAAATTAACCGGATTGGCATTCAGGGCATAGTGTTCCGTGGCGTCAACGGAAACATCGACCTGCCGGACTTCCTTGGTTGAGGTGGTTTCCCCGGCTGCCTGCGGCAGGTTGATCTTCAAGCCGGATATCTGGGCGTAGGTAGTGGTGACCATCATGAAGATCAGGATCACCAGCAACACATCGATCATCGGGATCAGGTTGATTTCCGGTTCTTCGCGAGAGCGTCCGCGCTGAAAATTCATTTAGTGCTCCCGTTTCAATCGCGGCGTTCGCCGTGGACCATTTCCACCAGTTTGATCGCTTGCTGTTCCATTTCAATGACAAAGCTGTCTACCTGGGCACGGAAATGGCGGTAGAAGATCATGCTGGGTACGGCGACGATCAGGCCGTAGGCAGTGTTGTACAGGGCGACCGAAATACCGTGCGCCAGCACGGCCGGAG
>CAZMSI010000031.1:0-13352 GCA_964568895.1 uncultured Sideroxydans sp.
CTGCGCCATCGATGGCCGCGCACCGTACAAGCAGTTACTGACCCACGGCTTTACCGTGGACGACAAGGGCTACAAGATGTCGAAGTCGCGCGGCAACGGCATCGAGCCGCAGGACATCTGCAACAAGCTGGGGGCGGACATGCTGCGTTTGTGGGTCGCCTCCACCGACTATTCCGGCGAAATATCGCTGTCCGAGGAAATCCTCAAGCGGGTGACCGACAGCTACCGCCGCATCCGCAATACGCTGCGTTTCCTGTTGGCAAACACCGCAGACTTCGATCACGAAAAGCATGCGATGCCGGTGGAACAGTGGCTGGAAATCGACCGCTATGCACTGCAACTGATGCTGGATCTGCAGCTCAGGGTGCAGGCCGATTACGACCGCTATGAATTCCACCTGGTGGTGCAGAAGCTGCAGCAGTTCTGCTCCGAGGATCTGGGCGGCTTCTATCTCGATATCCTGAAAGACCGCCTGTATACCACTGCAGAGAATTCGGCCGCGCGCCGTTCCGCGCAGAATGCGCTGTACCACATCACCCACAGCCTGGTGCGGCTGATGGCGCCGATCCTCAGTTTTACCGGCGAGGAGGTGTGGGCGGTGCTGAGCGGCAGGGACGATGCCAGCGTATTCGAACAGCAGTGGTATGCGCTGCCGGAAGCCGGGCTGGATGCGGCGGCGAGCAATGCCTGGTTCGAGGTGTGCAATGTTCGCGAGATGGTGAACAAGAAGCTGGAAGAACAGCGCGCAACCGGCGTGATCGGTTCGGCACTGGCGGCCGAGGTGGACGTGTATGCGTCCGGTGAAACCTGCGAAGCGCTCGAGCGCCTGGGCGAAGACCTGAAGTGTGTGTTTATTACCTCGCGCGCGACCTTGCATCGTTGCGGGGAAGGCCCGATCGAGATCCAGGTGTCTGCCAGCCCGCATGCCAAGTGTGGCCGCTGCTGGCACTATCGCGAGGATGTCGGCAGTAACGCCGAACATCCGACGCTGTGCGGACGTTGTGTAAGCAACCTGTACGGCGAGGGCGAGGCGCGCCGGTATGCCTGAACTGGCACGCTGGCTGGGGCTGGGGGCGCTGGTGATCGTGCTCGACCAGTGGAGCAAGGCTGCGATCGGCAGTCATTTTGCCTACGGCGAGAGCGTGGCGCTTGTCCCGTTTTTCAACCTGGTGCTGGCGCACAACCAGGGCGCGGCGTTCAGTATGCTGAACGATGCGGGTGGCTGGCAGCGCTGGCTGTTCAGCGCGATTGCCGTCATCGCTGCGGTGTGGATCACCGTGCTGTTGCACCGGCACCGGCAGCAGAAACTTTTCTGTCTTGCGCTGGCCCTGATACTGGGCGGTGCGCTGGGCAACCTGATTGACCGCATCAGCTACGGCTACGTGGTGGACTTTCTGGATTTCCACTGGAACGCGTATCATTTTCCGGCATTCAACCTGGCGGACTCGGCGATTACCTGTGGCGCGGCGCTGCTGCTGTGGGACGGTTTCATGAATAAGAGTCCATCTCAAATGGGCTCTAAAGCGGAGAAGAATTGATGGACTTGTTGCTGGCCAATCCGAGAGGTTTCTGCGCGGGCGTGGACCGCGCCATCGAGATCGTCGAGCGCGCGCTGGAATTGCACGGGGCACCGATCTACGTGCGCCACGAGGTGGTGCACAACAAGTTCGTGGTCGAGGGGTTGAAGGCGAAGGGCGCGGTGTTCATCGAAGATCTTGCCGACGTGCCTTCCGGCAGCATCCTGATTTTCAGCGCGCACGGCGTGCCGCAATCGATACGCGGCGAGGCCGAGGCGCGCGGGCTGACCGTGTTCGACGCGACCTGCCCGCTGGTGACCAAGGTGCACATCGAGGTGGCGCGCATGCGCGAGCGGGGCAAGGAAGTCATCATGATCGGCCATGCCGGCCACCCGGAAGTCGAAGGCACCATGGGGCAGAGCCGGGGCGGCATGTACCTGGTGGAATCGCCGGAAGACGTGCAGAAACTGCAGGTAACGGACGAGAATAATCTCGCTTTCGTCACCCAGACCACGCTGTCGGTAGACGATGCCAGCAGCGTCATCGCCGCGCTCAAGGCGCGTTTTCCCGCCATTACCGGTCCGAAGAAGGACGACATCTGTTATGCCACGCAGAATCGCCAGGATGCGGTGAAGCTGCTGGCACAGCGCTGCGACCTGGTGATCGTGGTCGGCTCGCCCAACAGTTCAAATTCCAACCGCCTGCGCGAAGTGGCACGCAACGTGAACGTATCCGCCTATCTGGTGGACAATGCGGGCGAACTGCGGGCGGAGTGGCTGGAAGGCAAGCAGTGCGTCGGCATCACCGCCGGTGCGTCCGCGCCGGAAGTGCTGGTGCAGGAAGTCATTGCGCGGCTCACAGCCATGGGGGCGACCAGCGTGCGCGAGTTGGAAGGTATCAGCGAGAACGTAACTTTCCCCTTACCTAAATCATTATCGACAGGGCAATAAGCCCTTTGTCGTTTGTCTGCTGATTGCCGCGCCTGCGTATGCCAACTATGTCCGCAAGGGTAAAATTATGGAGGCTGCCGCGAATTTGGAAAGCGTGCGGACCAGCATGGTTCACTATCTATGGCGTAGCAGGGCCTGTTCATCTGTCAGGCCGGCAGTAGAGAACACGCCAATTTGCGGTGCTGTGATGCCTGCTGCAACAAAATACTTTGGATTTTGGGATTGTTGTGCCGGTATTGGAGATATGGCCGGGTTCAATTATTCGATTGAAGATAAGGGCGAGCGGGAAAGTAATATTCAGGCGCCGGCAACCGGCCAGGGCTGGGTAAATCCTGTCGGACTATGGGGGCCGGGTGGGGCTTGTTGAGCTGGCGTTGGCCAGAGTCCTTGGATTAATATGTCGGCGGTTGGTTATCGGGACGATATAATATACAGCAGTTTACCGTTTGTCCTGTATGTGTAGCCACTTGTCAGATGGATGTAGAGTCCGCTGCGCCCGTCAACTATTATTCGCTTGAAGCGAACCGGGAGTCGAGTCATGGAACGAGTTAAGGGTTTTACGTTAATCGAATTGATGATTGCCGTAGTGGTCGTGTCAATCCTTGCGGCGATAGCCTTGCCTGCTTATACCAATTATGTGAAGCGCGGCAAGATATCCGAAGCAACCACTAATCTATCCGGCCTGCGCGTCAGCATGGAACAGTATTACCAGGATAATCGCACTTACCAGAATGCTGCTGGAACGGCTTGCGGTGTGGCCATGCCAACCTCGCCCACGGTGAAGTATTTTTCATTTGGTTGCACGGCTCCGACTTCAGACACCTATACGATTACTGCAACCGGCCAGGCTTCCGGTGGTATGGCGAATTTTGTTTACAAGATAGATCAGGCCAATAACAAGACAACGACCTCCTTGCCAGCCGACTGGAACCTTCCGCCGGGAGGTATTAGCTGCTGGGCAACCAAGTCTGGTGGGTCATGCTGATCGTACATAAACAATCCGGAGTTACCCTGATCGAATTGATGATCGCGATTGCTATTGCCGGCATCCTGCTGGTGGTCGGGGTCAATAGTTTTAGTAAATGGAATCAGAACCAGCAAACGCGGGTTGCGGCGGAGTCCATTCTTAACGGCATGCAGGTGGCGCGGGTCGAGGCGGTGAAACGCAATGGTACTGCGCGTTTTGTGCTGTGTGGATTGCCTGCGGCATCGTGGGAGATTCTGGCGGCTTCGGCAACGGCGCCACAGCCGGCAGTTTCCACTGCTTGCGGAGCTGGTTCCAATGCGACGGCCGGAGAGGAGCGCGTGCAGGAACGTTCCGGCCAGGAAGGCTCGCGCAATGCCAGTGTGACGGTTACCCCCAATGGTTCAACGACAGTTACCTTCAATGGGTTGGGGCGGGTTACGACCAATTTTGATGGAAGTGTGCCAATTACCCAGGTTGACGTGTCCAATCCGAAGGGTGACCGGCCGCTACGCATCACCGTGAGTGTGGCGGGCAGCTTGCGGATGTGCGATCCATCGGCCAACCTGAAAGCCGGCGATCCGAGAAAATGCTAATGGGTAACCGTCATGAGACATGATTTTTCACAAGGCAGACAGTCCGGTTCGGTGATACTGGAGGCGCTGATCGCCATCCTGATATTTTCTGTCGGCATCCTCGCCCTGGTGGGAATGCAGGCAACCGCCATCAATAATGTATCGGATGCCAAGTACCGGGCTGATGCCGGCTTCCTTTCCGACCAGATCATCGGCGTTATGTGGGCGAACCGTGTGGCAAGTACGGTAGCGGGAGTAACGACTTATACGCCTGACCCGACCTTCGCCTGCAATACTGCTTCCGGCGTTTGTGCCAATACAGTTGTGCAGCAATGGGCGGCAAGCGATGTAGCTGCCGCTCTGCCGAATTCAACGGCAAACGTTGCGATTAGCGGTTCGCAAGCCACGGTTACGTTGACCTGGCGGCCGCCCAAGGCAATTACAGCACACCGTCAGACGACGGTTGCCATCATCAATTAATCGGCAGTCGGAATGATGAAAGCATATATGCACAATCCGGGAATCAGGCACAACGCGGGTTTCAGCATCGTGGATATCATGGTGGGTATGGTCATCAGCCTGATCGGGGTGATTATCATCTTCCAGGTTTTTTCGGTGTCGGAAAACATTAAGCGCACTACCACCAGTGGTGGCGATGCGCAGCAGAATGGTGCGGCGGCTCTGTTTGTCTTGGAGCGAGCCATGAAAGAGGCCGGTTATGGCTTGAATTCAACTGACCCGACAACCACTTACCCGGCCGAGATTAACTTCGGCGCGACCGCCGCCGACCCGGACAGTATCGACATCAACTCAAGGCAAAACTGGGCCTATGGCCCCTTTGTGCCTAATGCGACAGCCTTTCCTTCCGCCGTGCCTCCGGCCTTGACCGATGAAACCTATTCCATCAACACCTCCGCGCAATTCGGGTATTCAAGCAATGGCGGGGCATTTAATCCTATCGCCGATGGCGTTGTCCTGTTGAAAGCGGAGTACGGCACTGATGCCAATGGCGACGGTATTGTCGACAATACGGAATGGAGCTTCGCAGCTCCAGCCAGCCCGTTACAGGTGCTGGCGATTCGGTTAGCGATTGTGGCACGCAGCGCACAACCGGAAAAACCAGATCCTGCGACCGGGGTGTGTGCCACCACGACAGTCAGCCCGACATGGACCGGCGGGACGCTTGATTTGTCCGGCAATCGCGGGCTGGCAGCAGGAGACGACTGGAAATGCTACCGCTACAAGGTGTTCCAGACCACCGTGCCGTTGCGTAATGTGATATGGAGGTGATGTTGAGAGTCGACATGAAAATCGGCAAATACGGCGTGCCTGCCCTGCACCGGCAGCGTGGCGTCGTACTACTGATTGCGCTGATTGTGTTGGTGGCGATGACGCTGGCTGGTATAGGCATGATGCGCTCGGTGGATACCGGGATTGTGATTACGGGCAACATGGCGTTCAAGCAGTCCACCATCCATGCCGGCGACGTCGGCATAGATGCGGCCTATGCCGCGTTGACGAACATCGCCAACAGCACAACAGACAAGCCGGTATTGAGTTACACCACATCGAGCGTACCGGCCGGCGGCTGCGGCACGGTATCGGCCACCTATTGCCAAGCTGGAGCCTACGTCCTTCCCGGCTACTCGGCGGCAGCGTTCAATCAATGCGAAGTCGATGATACCTGTCCTGCAAGCCAGGCGCCATGGTGGACGAATAATGCATATTGGTCCAATACGGCGGCGGTGCCGCCGGTGGTGAAATATGTGGTCGACGATAATGGCACAGGGACAATTGCGGTAAAAAATGCAGTGGGTCCAAACGACAAGCTGCTGTCCACCGTACGTTACCTGATTAATCGCATGTGTACGACGAGCGGTCTGGATCCCAGCGCATCCGGCAATCTGTGCCAGACCTATGATGAAGGTGGCGCTGCAACCGGGGGCAGCAAGTCGGTTGGCGCCGTGGTGTTTTCCAACTTGTCCGTGTTTTACCGTATTACCGCACGCTCGGAAGGTCCGCGCAATACGGTTTCCTATTCCCAGACATTGGTACTGTTACCGGAGTAATCGTCTGAATGAGTTTTCTCGATCGAGAAATACAGGAGGTCAGCATGAAAAACGCAAATGCAATCTTGGGCAAAATTCAAACCGCGACTTGGGTCGCGCTGCTGGCCCTTGGCTTGTGCACGGAATCGCTGGCGGCAACCACAGACCTGGCCTCCGCGCCACTGGCTACCGCCTCCAACACCACTGTGCGTCCCAATCTGCTGTTTACCCTGGATAACTCCGGCAGTATGGGATGGAATTACCTGCCCGATTATGTGAATGGCGGAAAAAATTGCAAGTTATCCAATGGTTGCAGCGAGGGTGAAACGCCGTTCATGACGAACGAATACAACGGTGTGGTCTACAATCCGAGGATTACCTACGAGCCTGCGGTCAACGCCGATGGTACGCTGAAGACGGCGCAGGACTGTGTCAATACCGGCGGTAGTATCACCAACTGTACCGCGGCGAATGGCTGGACCGGCGGCTGGACTTCGGTCAAGAAGGATGGCTTCGGGGTGCAGAGCACGGGCACGATCAACCTGCTTACCGGCTATCCCGAGGTGACTTACACCACCGGCAGCAGCGGCTCTGCATACATGAGGAATGGTATAAATACCAATAACCCGTTCGCGTTGCGCGCGAACGCGTCGGACGATCCGCCCGATTATGCCTTCCCGGGCAACCTCGTTGAATACGTAAGTGCATCCGGATCTACGCCGGTCTCCATGTACAGCGGTACCTGGAACGGTGTTACCACGAGCACCAACACCATTTTCGACGGTACGCTCAACGCGCCGACTGGCGGCAATACCACCATCAATGTGATCAACGAAAGTGTGAGTCACTCCGGCGATACGGTAACGGTTATCTATGACAGCCAGTCGCCGACCACGCCGCTGATAGCGGTGGGGGATGCGGTGACTGTTACTTCCAATTCACATTGCTCCTCGGGTTACAGGGATGTTGTCGGCGCCATACTGTCGGTATCCGGCAACAGCTTTACCTATACCGGTAACTCGTCTGGTGGTAACCACTGGCACAGGACTGCATGTCGGGTTGTAGTGACCCATGCCGGCGCCAGTACGCCACCTGCCGCCCCCGGCATTTCTTCCGACAACACGACGGTGACGGTTACACTGTCTACTCCACATGGGCTGACTAACGGGGATACGGTTACTATCGGCGATGCTACCTGGCACGGATGCGATAGCGGGTACAAGGGCACGGTACAGGTAACGGTGGTGGATGCCTATACCTTCACCTATCCCGCGCCGCAAGTAGTGGGGGCGGCGAGCAACTCAAGCTGCAAGATCACCGCCGACGTGCCCATTCCTCCGTCATCTCCGGGGCTCAGTGTTTCCGGCAATGTGGTGACGGTGTACTTCACCGGACATGGCCTCACGACCGGCGATACGATCCAGATGTCCAATGAAAGCAGTTATCGCACCTGTGGTACTGCTTACACGACCAGCGGCCCGGTAAGCGTGACGGTGATTGACGCCAACACCTTTACCTATGTTTCTAATACTTCGGGAAGCACAACATCGAATCTCAGGTGCAATCTCGAGGCGACTAGCGGAACGGCGGCAGTAACCACTTCCTATACCCATACCTCCACACAGGATGGGGCGCCATATTATTTCGTCATCGTGCCGGTGGAATACTGCGACAGTATTTATTTGACCAAGTGCGTGGCATCGCCGGCGCCTACCACTGTAGGCAGTGTCTCCTATAGCTATCCCGCACCGGTGCGTTTCTGCAAGGATGCGGCCACTGCCAACCTGCCGCCGGGTGATGCGGGTGCGCAGACCTCTGTCAGCGGGGCTGTCAATTGTCAGGCGAAATACAGCAGTGCCAGTGGCCTTAATTATAAGTATGCGCGCTACGGCCTGTTCTATCGCGTGGATGTCGATCCCACGCGTACCACCTATGGCAACGAGGTGCTAAATGGCACCATTAATGCCTATGGCGTCAACATGACGTTCAACAACGTAACGATTCTGGACCGTGCCGGGCGTACCGATTGTGCTGCGGCACCCGATTGTACCTATGAAGAGGAGATGACCAACTTTGCCAACTGGTATGCATATTACCGCACCCGTATGCAGATGATGAAGACCTCGGCCGGACGAGCTTTCAACTCCCTGGACGATCGCTACCGCGTCGGTTTTATGACCATCAATTATTCGAGCACCAGGTACCTGGCGGTCGACAAGTTCGACGCTACCCAGAAAACCAACTGGTACAGCAAGTTTTATTCGATCAACCCCAATAACAGCACGCCGTTGCGCAGCGCGCTGGATCGTGCCGGCCGCTATTTTGCCGGCCTGAAACCGGATGGTATAGGCGACGATCCGATGGAGTATTCCTGCCAGCAGAATTTCCTGGTGTTGACGACCGATGGTTACTGGAACGGTCCTACGCCTGTGAAACTGGATGGCACGAGCAGCATCGGCAATCAGGATAACGTTGATTCCGGGCTCACCGCACGTAGCCTGGGTGTGTATGACGGCGGGCTTTCCGGCGCCAGCAATACCCTGGCGGATACGGCGATGTATTACTACAAGACCGATCTGCGCAACAGTTCATTGAGCAATTGTACCGGCACACTCGGCGCGGACGTCTGCCTCGACAACGTGCCGACTACCGACACCGACTCGTTGGCGACCCAGCATATGGTCACTTATACGCTGGGATTGGCGGATGGTCTGATGACCTATACGTCGGATTATGGGTCTGCGAAATCAGGAGATTTCGCCAGCATCAAGAGTGGCGCTAGTGGGTGCCCGTTCTCGGGCAGTGGAACCTGTAACTGGCCATTGCCTGTGTCAAATGGCCAGACCACGCTGGATGATCTGTGGCATGCCGCGGTTAACGGGCGCGGCAGCTACTACAATGCGCGCGACCCGATTTCATTGTCTCGAGGATTAACTAACGCACTGGCAAGTGTCAACATCCAGCTTGCAGCGGCGGCGGCTTCGTCGACCAGCAGCCCGAACATCACCCAGACCGATCGCTCGATTTTCAGTTCGACCTACCGCACCACGAAATGGGACGGTGAAGTGGTGGCGCAATATATTGACCCGACTACTGGTAACGTTACGGCTGTGACCGCACAAAGTACGGTCGGCATACCTACCGCAGTCAACATGGCGGCAAACGGAGATGTGACCATGACGCTGAACAGCCATGGCTTGAACGTCAACGATTTCATTGTCGTCTCCAGCAGCGGGGCCGGCACTTGCGATTCGGCTTTTACAACGACAACCCCGGCAGTCATCACTAGTGTGACGAGCAACACCTTCACCTATGCCGGGAATGTCGCCGGCAGTACCGTAAATACTGCATGTAAGGTGGATGTGGTGCCTTATCTGTGGTCTGCGCAGGGACAGCTGGATGCCAAGGTGGCGGCTGATGCGACAACGGATATTTCGGCGCGCAACATTTACACCTACACCACGGATACTGCCACCTGGCCCAATAGATTGAAGCCGTTCAAGTTTGCGGATATGACGGGGACGGAACAGGGCTATTTCAGCAACAAATGCGCTTTTGCCACCTTGTCCCAATGTACTGCCGCCATTCTGACGCCGGCACAACTGGCTTCCGGCAACGATGGAGCCAATATGGTCGACTACCTGCGCGGACAGAAAGCGCTGGAATCGACCACGCCTGACGCGGTGTTCCGTCCCCGTGATCACATCCTCGGAGATACGGTGAATGCCAAGCCGGCTTATTTGCGGGCGCCGCAATTCAGCTTTACCGATGCGGTCACGCCGACCTATGCAAGCTTCAAGACGGCCAATGCCAGTCGCCAGGGTGTGCTCTATGTCGGCGCCAACGACGGCATGCTGCATGCGTTCAATGCGAATACCGGCGACGAGATGTGGGCATATGTGCCGAAGATCGTGTTGCCTGATTTGTACCGGTTGGCCGACAGCAACTATGCCAATAATCACCACTTTTTTGTGGATGGTTCCCCGGAGCTCATGGATATTTTCGTCGATACGGCCACATCGACCACCTCTGGCTTGAGTGTGGGCTGGCACACTATCCTGGTGGCCGGGCTGAATCTCGGAGGCCGTGGTTATTATGCCCTGGACGTGACGGATCCGGCCAATCCGAAGGCGCTGTGGGAGGTCTGCTCCGACAGTACGCTGTGCGCGATTTCCGATACTGATATGGGTTATAGCTATGGCAATCCGGTTGTTACCAAGCGCAGCCGCGACGGCAAATGGGTGGTGCTGGTGGCTTCGGGTTACAACAATGTGTCGCCGGGAACCGGCCAGGGCTATCTCTATGAGCTGGATGCGGTAACGGGTGCCATCCTGGGCAAGACCAGCACCGGCTCCGGTTCGACAGGTACGCCCAGCGGGCTTGCCGAAATCAGCGCCTGGTCGGACAACGGCAGTGCCAACAATACTTCCAGATTTGTTTATGGCGGAGACTTGAACGGCGATATCTGGCGATTCGACCTGGGTGCTGCAGGTTCGGCACTGGCAACCAGTGTGGATCGGATCGCCACCTTGCAGGATGCCGCTACCAATACTCAGCCCGTAACTACTCGTCCGGAACTGGCAGATGTACTGAGCAACGTGGATTCACTAACCGGGGTAGGCAATCCGGTGCTCTATGTCGGAACCGGCCGTTTCCTCGGAAATACCGACAAGGGGGATACCAGCGTTCAATCTTTTTATGCCATCAAGGATGATTTGAGCAAGAGCGGGGCTGCTGCCTACTTGGGTAACCTGCGCACCCGTCTCGACATGGTGCATCAGACGCTTACCCAAGGCTCTCCAACCACGAGGACCACCAGCCAGACTACGGTGGACTGGGGGACCAAGAAGGGCTGGTATCTGGACTTTAATGTTACCGATCCAATAACCGGTTCCGCTGCTTCTCCGGGAGAACGGGTGAATATTGATCCGGTGCTGGCACTGGGAACGCTGATTGTGATTACCAATGTGCCGGAATCCAGTGCCTGTACCGTAGGCGGCTATAGCTGGCTGTACCAGTTCGATTTCAAGAACGGTACCAATATTTCCACAGCTATCGATCAGGTGGCCGGCACCAAGATCGGCAATGCGTTGACGGTTGGCGTGGTCGTGGTCCGGCTGCCCAGTGGACAACTGAAGGCGATTACCACCTCTGCGTCGGGCAGCAAGACGACGCAAGGGGTGACCACTAGCGGTACGACTGCGACGCGTCGCGTATCTTGGCGCGAATTGGTTCAGTAACAGGTAGCCGGCAAAATACAAAACAGCGGGTATATCCCGCTGTTTTGTTTGGAACCTATTGGTAAAGGCAGGGATGAACTATATTGTTACAGGCGGTGGTGGCGTCGGTTTGGCAACGGCACAGGCCCTATTGCAAGCCGGCCATGACGTAACGCTCCTGGAACGAAATATGGTCGGGCGGGAAGCATCGTGGGCCGGCGGCGGTATTTTATCGCCGTTATGCCCGTGGGATTATCCCGAGGAGGTGACGCGTCTGGCTGGTCGTGGTGCTGCGCTGTTCGCGGACTGGGCGCATGAGTTGCGCGAAGCGACTGGAATCGATACCGAATACGAACAGAGCGGAATGCTGGTGTTGCCGCCCTGCGATATGGAATATGCATGGCAATGGTGTGCCGACCACGACGTGCCGCTGCAGCAGGTGGCACCGGCAGATTGTGAAGTGCCGACTGACGGCGATGCCCTGTTGCTGCCGCAGGTGGCGCAGGTGCGAAACCCGCGCCTGCTGCGCGCCATGCGCAAACGGGTCGAAATGCTGGGCGGGCGCATTGTCGAGAACTGCGCAGTGCAGGAAGTGGTGGCCGAAGCAGGACGGGTAAACCGGGTGCTGACTTCCTGCGGCGAGTTCAGCGCGGACGACTATGTGGTGACGGCCGGAGCATGGAGTAAGGAAGTGCTGGGGCAGCATGCGCTCCATCTCGACCTGAAGCCGATACGCGGGCAGATACTGCTGTTCAAGTTCGAGCAGCGCCCGCTACGGCATATCGTGCTGCAGCGGGATTTGTATCTGATTCCGCGCCGAGACGGCCATTTGCTGGTCGGCAGCACGCTGGAGGATGTCGGTTTCGACAAACGTACCACTGACGAAGCGCGCGAGGAATTAATCCGGCGTGCGCAACTACTGCTGCCGCAATTGCGCGGCATGCCGGTGGTACAGCAATGGGCCGGCTTGCGGCCCGGCTCGCCGCACAACATTCCCACCATCGGACGGCACCCGCACCTGGAAAACCTCTACCTGAACGGCGGGCATTTCCGCTACGGCGTGACCATGGCGCCGGCCAGCGCGGAAATCCTGCTGAACCAGTTGACCGGTGCGCCACAACCGTTCGACGTCGCGCCTTACGCCGCCGGCTGGGGAGATTGAGCGCGGTTTTTGGCGCGCTTCCTTGGTATAATTCGCGGCGCAGTGCTGATGTAGCTCAGTTGGTAGAGCAACTGATTCGTAATCAGTAGGTCGGAGGTTCGATTCCTCTCATCAGCACCAATAATTCAATGGCTTGCATAATTCAAATGCAAGCCATTTTTACTATGTAGACGAGAGAGTTTGTGGACATTGTTAAAAGTCGGCCTTGGTACGGGTTCAAGTATGCGAGCTAGTCAGGACTCGAATCAAAGCTGGCCTCAGCTGCTCGCGAACTGGTCGAGGCCGAACCACACGATTGCGTAGTAAAGAAGCGCGAAGACCGCGTCGCTGACCGCCAAAGGAAACAGGATTTTGCGCATGTCGACGCCCAGCCAGCGGAGTGCCACCAGTATCGGCTCTTGGCCGACCACGGCACAGCCGAGGGTGAGACCGCCCCAGACCCCCCACTTGTTGGCGAACGCCATGCTCCTCGACGTGCGCAGCCGCGCGACCCACCGGCCGATGAGGCCTATCCTTGTGCTCTGGCCGGCGAGCCAGGCGAGGACAATCCCCTCGAAGTAGCTCCCCGCCGCGACCACCGGCAGGAGTATCCACGGGCTGATGTGAGCCTTGATGCCCACGCCGACCGCCGTCGATGGCCCCAGCACCAGATTGGGGGTCATCGACAGTCCGATGATGGAGGCCCATTTCCAAAAGGTCGTCACAAGGATAGGAAATCAAATCGTATGGATCAAAGTATCCATAACCGCTGCACCCTGGTCAATGCCATATTTTTCTTTGAATGCCCAAGGAAAACACGAATTCCGCATCACACGCCCGAGTGGGGGAAATAAATGAGGGTCTGTTCAGGGTTGTAGAGCAGGCTTGTCAGAGTCGGTAGTTCAAGTCAGCTATGGCCGATTAGCTTCCTTCCATAC
>CAZMSI010000032.1:0-13280 GCA_964568895.1 uncultured Sideroxydans sp.
CACTTCATTTACGCCAACGAGCAGGCGCAGAAGATGCTCGGCTACAGTTCCGATGAACTGTTAGGGATGAGTATTCCGGATATCACGCCGCCGGACGAGGCTGAGGTAGCACTGGGCATATTTGAGCAAGTCAAGGCGCTCGGACATGTGCGCGCCGAGGTGAAACTGAGAAGCCGCGATGGCAGTGTCATCCCGGTGGAACTCAATACGGTACGGCTTCCGGATGGCAATTATTTCGGTTCCTGCCGGGATATTACCGAGCGCAGGCTGTCCAGGGAAAAGCTCAAGGCAAGCGAAGCCAGATACCGGGAAATGATCGAACAAAACCCTCTGATGTGCTTTGAGCTGGATTCAGCCGGAACGGTCATTAGCGTCAACAATCAGGCTGTCAGCCAACTTGGCTTCACGGCTGAGGAACTTGTCGGCCAGCCGGTGACAATTGTATTTCCTGAAGATCTGCACGACGCGGTTCGCGGTCAACTGGATATATGCATACGGGAGCCGCATCGCGTGCACAAGTGGGAAATCGTCAAAAGGCACAAAGATGGTTCACGTCTATGGGTGAGCGAAACGGCCATTGCCCTCCGGGAAGACAACCAAAGGCCAACGATTTTAGTCATGTGCGAAAACATCACCGAACGCAAACTGGGTGTGGAGGCCCTGCAGAATAGTGAAGCGCATTATAAAACCCTCTTCGAACAGACATTGGACTACGTCCTGATTCTGGAACTGGCGGCCGGAGAAGTTCCTGTCATTGTGGATGCAAGTGAGGCTGCGCTTGCCAAACACGGATATTCCCGTGCCGAGATGATCGGCAAGCCGATCAGCTTCCTCGACAAATCCATGTCGGAAGCGGAACTGAAGGAACGTCTGAGCCTCGTCGCTGCAGGCGGCCCGATACATTTTGAAGCAGAACACCAGTGCAAGGATGGCACGTCGTTCCCCGTTGATGTTGCCATGCAGCACGTTACCATTGGCGGAAAGTCCCTGCTGTATTCCGTTGAGCGAGACATTTCCAATCGCAAGCGTACCGAGGAACAGATTGCCGAGTATATCCGGCAACTGGAAGAATCGATGCAGGGAACCCTGCAGGCGGTGTCCAACATGGTGGAGCATCGCGACCCCTATACTGCAGGCCACGAACGGCGTGTCGGAACCATTGCCGCGGATATCGGGCGGGAACTGGGCTGGTCCGAAGGAAGGTGCAAGAATTTGCAGTTGATCGGGCTGGTCCATGACATCGGCAAGATATCGATTCCCGCCGAGATTCTGTCCAAGCCGGGGCGGCTGACCGCCCTGGAATACGAATTGGTCAAAGGCCACGTTGAACGAGGTTTCGAAATCCTCAGGGACGTCAAGTTTCCCCTGCCTATTGCGGAAATTATCCGCCAGCATCATGAACGCATGAATGGCAGCGGCTATCCGCAAGGATTGAAGGGGGAAGAGATCCTTCCCGAGGCGCGCATCCTGGCTGTGGCCGATGTGCTGGAGTCAATGTCCTCGCATCGCCCCTATCGGCCGGCCCTGGGAGTCGAGGTCGCCCTTAAGGAAATCGTAGCTCATCGCGGCACGGGATTTGATACCGAAGTTGTCGATGCATTGCTCAGGCTGATTCATGAAAAGGAATATCTGCTTCCAACCTGATATTTGCAGTTGATATCCACTCGAAAGCTATGGCAAATGCTTTGCATCCCACGCGACCATAACTCCGGATAACAAAAAAATGGCACCCCTTTGCAAGGGTGCCTGAGGAGAGAGAGGAGAGAGTTGAAAGTAGTTTCCCGCTTTCCATCATTTGGCGCACTGTGCCAGCACAGTGCGTACCAGGTTGATGCTTAGTCGCGGCGCATCCGGTGTTCGCCGGGACGCGGCATGGAGTCGTCGAATATTCTTTGCTGCTGCGGCGTCAACACGGCATAGAATGTTTTCAGCGCGCCCAGCATTTTTTCCATGCGCCCTTCGTGATCGCGCATCCGATCAAGCATTTTTTCCATGCGTTGCGGTGCGGTCAGGCCGGCAAATTCCAGCGGGTCGTGGCGTTTTTTCGGGCGCAATTCCTTGCCCTCGGCGATGAAAGCCTGCCATGCCTTTTCCTGGCCGGCGCTCAGCTTCAGTTTGTCGTGCAATGCCGTCTGGCGCTTTTCGCGCATCTGTTCCATGCGGCCGCTGTCGCGGCCCATGCCCGGCCCGCCGTCGGACGGGCTGTTCCATTGCGCCACGGCACTGGTAGTCAGCCCCAGCATGGCCACGGTGATGCCCGGCAGGACTATCCGGTTGAGTAATTTGTTCATGCTTGCGCTCCTTGTCGATTGAAAGTGTGCCTGTACTGCACGGTGCCCATTTGAACAGCCATATGTATCTGGCAATTGTCGAAAACGGGCGATTTTGTACAGTTTTGTATCTCCCCTCCGTACCTGAAGATTTTGTTGTATGGTTTGCGGCATGACAGCGCAGTCACACACCCCGAGCATCCTCATCGTCGACGACGATGCGGATATCCGCAGCCTGCTTGCCGAGTACCTCGGCCAGCAGGGCCTGCATGTGCTGACCGCGGAGGACGGCGCTGCCATGCAGCAGATTCTCGACAGCAACGTGATCGATCTGATCGTGCTCGACCTTACCCTGCCGGGTACGGACGGCCTGGCCCTGTGCCGCAACCTGCGCGCGCATTCCGCGCTGCCGGTGATCATGCTGACCGCGCGCAGTTCCTCGCTGGATCGCATTCTCGGCCTGGAAATGGGTGCCGACGATTACCTGTGCAAGCCGTTCGAACCACGCGAGCTGCTGGCGCGCATCCGCAACGTGCTGCGGCGCAGCGATACGGGCAGCACAGGCGATGTCGAGCATGCCCGGCAACTGCAATTTGCGGGCTGGACGCTGGACGTTGCGGCACGGCAACTGCATCGCGCCGATGGCGTGGTGGTGATTCTTTCCTCCGGCGAATTCCGCCTGCTCAAGGTGCTGCTGGAACGGCCCAACCGCGTGCTCAGCCGCGACCAGTTGCTGAGCCTGACACAGGGCCGCGAAGCCGAACCGTTCGACCGCTCGATCGACCTGCACATCAGCCGCCTGCGCCAGAAGCTGGGCGACGATGCGCGCACGCCGCAACTGATCAAGACCTTGCGCAACGAAGGCTATATGCTGTGCGCCACGGTGACGAGTTCGTCATGATGAATTTCCTGCAATCCATGCGCGGCCGTGTGTTCCTGCTGCTGATCGCGGGCGTCACCGCTTCCGCCATGTTCACCATGTTGCTCGTTCGCCACCATCAGGAAGAATTGATCGCGCGCGATCGCGCGCAGCGTGTCGCCGGACAGCTTGCCGGGCTGGTGCACACGCTGGATGCGGCCACGCCGCAGGAACGCTGGCTGATCCTGCAAACGGTGCGCGGCCTCGGCATCCAGCGCGGCACGGCAGAGCAGCCGATGCCGCAGAATGGCGACGACATACTGTTCGATGCACTGCAGGAACAACTGGGCAGCAATCGCAATCTTTACGCCAGCCAGCCTGAACCATGCCGCGGCTTTGCGTCGCGGTATATGTCACGACGCCAGCCGCTGTGCCAGCTGGTACGCTTTACGCTGCAGGACGGCACCCCGCTGGAACTGGTACTCCATGCACCGCCACCTTTCCGGCTACATCCGCCGCATCCGGTGTGGTGGGGCCTGCTGCTGTTCCTCGCCTGCATCGCCGTGCTGGCCTGGCTGGTCGCACGCATGACCACACGTCCGTTGCAGCACCTGGCGGATGCGGCCGATACGCTTGATCTGGCCAATGAAGGGGCATTACTACCGGAACAGCAGGGCAGCAGCGAAGTGCGCAGCGCAGCGCGCGCCTTCAACCGCATGCAGCAGCGCATCCAGGAAGACCTGCGCGAGCGCACCGGCATGCTGGCCGCGATCACCCATGACCTGCAGACCCCGCTCACCCGGCTGCGGCTGCGCCTGGAAAAAGTGCCGGATACCGAGCTGCGCGACAAGCTGGTGCGCGACATGAACGCAATGCAGCAGATGCTGCAGGAAGGGCTGGAATTCGCGCGCAGCCGCGATGCCAGCGAACCCATGCAGCGCCTGGACCTCGATTCGCTGCTCGCCAGCCTGTGCGCGGATGCCAGCGAGAGCGGCCAGCCCGTGCATTACGGCGAGCATTGCCATGCCGAAGTCATGGCGCGCCCCATAGCGTTGCGACGCGCCATTACCAACCTGATCGATAATGCCGTGAAATACGGCGGCAATGCGGACGTTTCCATCACCTGCGATGCGCACGACTGCCATATCCGTATCTCCGACAACGGCCCGGGCATTCCGCGCGACATGCTGGAGACCGTGTTTATCCCGTTCTGCCGGGTGGAACATTCGCGCTCGCGCGAAACCGGCGGTAGCGGCCTCGGCCTGAGCATCGCCCACAACATCATCGAACAGCACCACGGGCAATTGCTGCTGTCCAATCGCCCCGACGGCGGATTGGAGGCGCACGTCGTGCTGCCACTCGCCAGCCGCAAAAAAGCCTTCTACACCGCGCTATAATTGCGCCTGTCCCAGCAACGACAAACAGTCATGACCGACAAATACGCCGTTATCGGCAATCCCATCGCGCACAGCAAATCGCCGCTGATCCACACCCTGTTCGCCGAACAGACCGGGCAGGACATCAGCTACGAAAAAGTCGAGGCGCCGCTGGACGGCTTCGCCGCGACCGTGGAGCGACTGCGCGCGGAAGGCTACAAGGGCTGCAACGTGACCGTGCCGTTCAAGTTCGAGGCGTTCAAACTCGCTACCGAACTAAGTGATCGCGCAAAATTAGCCCAAGCAGTAAATACCCTGCATTTCGACGGTGCGGACATACACGGTGACAATACCGATGGTGTAGGACTGGTGCGCGATATAGAACAAAATCTCGGCATTTCATTACGCGGGAAACATTTACTGCTAATGGGCGCTGGAGGCGCCGCTTGGGGCGTAGCTCTTCCCATATTGGAATCAGGAGCCAAACTGATCGTCGTCAACCGCACAACCGACAAAGCACTTAATCTCGCCAACGCATTAAATATCTTTCTTAAACGCAAACTTGTTGTAGCGCACGAATTGGAATATGGCATTCCGGATTTCGTGCCAAACTTTGCCGCGCTCGCAAACAAACAATTCGATGTCGTCATCAACGCCACCTCCTCCGGCCTGTCCGGCGAAATGCCGCCACTGCCGCCCGGCATCTTCGCCCCCGGCGCACTGGCCTACGACATGATGTACGGGCGCGAGACACCGTTCCTGCAGTTTGCCCGCTCGCAGGGTGCGGCCATCGTCGCCGACGGGCTCGGCATGCTGGTGGAACAGGCGGCCGAATCTTTCTTCAAGTGGCGCGGCGTGCGCCCGGACACCCGCCCGGTGCTGGAAAAACTGCGCCAGTCCTGAACATGCAGAGACGTACATCGTGGTCCCTTGCCTGGCATTTGCTGGTGGTGCTGTTCGGCCTGCTGCTGCTTTACCAGTTGTGGATCGCCGCGCACATCTGGTGGTGGGTGGACCACAACCCGTCTTCCAGTTCGTTCATGCAGCATCGACTGCAGACAATGCAGGACAAGAATCCGAAGGCCGAACTGCGGCAGAAATGGGTGCCGTACAGACGCATTTCCAGCAACCTGAAGCGCGCGCTGATCGCGGCCGAGGATGCCAAGTTCGTCGATCACGAGGGTTTCGACTGGGACGGCATCCAGAAAGCCTATGAAAAAGACCTGAAGAAGGGCCGTATCGTCGCCGGCGGCTCGACCATCAGCCAGCAACTGTCGAAAAACCTGTTCCTGTCCACACGACGCACACCGTGGCGCAAAGTCGAGGAAGCACTGATCACGGTGATGCTGGAACATATCATGGACAAGCGGCGCATTTTCGAGATTTACCTGAATGTGATCGAATGGGGCAACGGCATCTTTGGCGCGGAAGCGGCGGCACGACATTATTTTCATGTCAACGCGGCACAACTTACGCCGGAACAGGCGGCAAAACTGGCGGCAATGGTACCCAACCCGCGCTACTACGATGCGCACCGCCAAGCACGCGGCCTGATGCGCAAGACTTCGATCATCCTGCACCGCATGAACCAGGCGGACATCCCATGAGGCAACGGACTAATAAAGACGCCTGCTGTGCTCGACGTAAGTCTTGCCGAATTTTTCCCCGACCCGGTTGAGCAGGATGAAGGGTGGATTGGCCGGAATGATTTCCTGCGAGATGTAGTAATCGGCACCCTTCACCACGTGCAGTTCCAGTTCGGGCTTGTTTGCCGCAGGCGTCGAAATCCTGTGTTCGCCGGGTGCCAGTCTAACCATGAAATAACTATTCCTGACCAGCGGCCCGAGCACTTTCCCGTCGATAAAAACCGGCTTGGGATAATCGCCGGGCATGCCGCCTGGTGCGCGAAGGATATAGACCGTGCCCTGACTCGCGGAAGTCGACAAATCCTTGAATGGTCCACCGGCACAACCCCCCAGACCGGCAGCAACAACCGCCGCCAGAGCAAAGGCTAGGCGTTTCATGCGGTATTTATTGTGCTGCGTCGAATGCATCATGCATGGAATCTACCAGATTTTTCCATACGTCGGCCACTCAATTTCTTTACAATGAACGCCCATTACGGGGCGTGCCATGAACGAAACCACCCACGAGTCTCATTACACCGAGAATGTGCAGGAACACCTGCAGAAAGTGCAAAGCCTGCTGGAAAAGCATGCTTTGGTGGAGTCGCTCGCCCATCGCCAGGAGATGCCGCGCGACGAACGGCATGACCTGGTCGAGTCGCTGCTGCACAAGCAGCATCTGCGTACGCTGCGGGAAAAACTCGACACCCTGCACTCCGCCGACATTGCCTACATTCTCGAAGCGCTGCCGATTGAGCAGCGTCTGCTGGTATGGGATCTGGTCAGGGCCGACCGCGACGGCGAAATCCTGATCGAGGTTTCCGATGCAGTGCGCGAATCACTGATCGCCACCATGAGCCGCGACGAGCTGCGCGAAGCCGCAGAACAGCTCGACACCGACGAAATCGCCGACCTGGCGCCGGATTTGCCGCAGTCGGTGATGCTCGACCTGTTCCAGTCGCTGGACATCGAAGAGCGTGAGCAGTTGCGCGAGGCGATGTCCTATCCGGAAAACGCGGTGGGCGCGCTGATGGATTTCGACATGGTGACCATCCGCGACGATGTGACACTGGAAGTGGTGTCACGTTACCTGCGCCGCTTCGACGAGTTGCCGGACCACACCGACCAGTTGTTCGTAATCGATCGCGAAGACATATTCAAGGGCGTGCTGCCGCTGAACGTGCTGCTGATCAACGAGCCGGACATGGAGGTCGCACCGCTGGTGATCCACGAAACCGTCACCCTGCACCCGGACGACAAGGCGGAACAGGCAGCGCAGGCGTTCGAGCGCTACGACCTTGTTTCCGCACCAGTGGTAGACGATGATGGCAGACTGGTAGGGCGTGTCACCGTGAACACGGTGGTTGATTTCATCCGCGAAGAATCGGAAGCCGACGTGCTGAACCTGGCCGGCCTGCGCGAAGAGGAAGACATATTCGCCTCGGTATGGAAGTCCGCGCAGAACCGCTGGCTGTGGCTGGCGCTGAACCTGTGTACCGCATTCTTCGCTTCGCGCGTGATCGGCATTTTCTCGGATACCATCGCCAAGTACGTGGCACTTGCCACGCTGATGCCGATCGTCGCCGGCATAGCCGGCAACTCGGCCAACCAGACCACCACCATCATCATCCGCGCACTGGCACTGGGACAGATCAGCACGGCCAATGCACGGCGCCTGCTGGTCAAGGAACTGGCAATCAGTGGCCTGAATGGAGTGGTATGGGGGGGCGTGGCGGGTCTGTTCGCCTATTGGTTGTACAAGGACATACTGCTTGGCGTGATAATGACCAGCGCCATGCTGCTCAACCTGCTGCTGGGCGCCATTGTCGGCATGCTGATTCCGCTAGCCATGCAGAAAATGGGCCGCGACCCGGCAATCGGTTCCAGCGTGATGCTCACCGCCATCACCGACAGCGGCGGCTTCTTCATCTTCCTGGGACTGGCAACACTGTTCCTGATCCATTAGGTAATAAGTTCCAGCCTCGTCCCGCAGCAAACGGGCACGTCCCGGAAGTCACCAACGATCAGGCCAGAAGCGCAAGGCAAAAACAATAAGGGGCGGGCCATGCCCGTCCCCTGAAGCCTGGGAGAGGAGAACATCCGTATCCAGACAGACGGGGAAGCGACACCGTCCGTACACCTTGCACGGAACCGCACCAGCAATAAGGGCAAGCGAAACCGGCGCCCGCCCTGCTACAGCACAACCAACTCAGGCGCCGAGGATACCTTTTGCTGCCGGCTTCTTCTTGGCTGCCACTTTCCTTGCTGCAGGTTTCTTGGCTGCCGGCTTCTTCTTGGCTACCACTTTCCTTGCTGCAGGTTTCTTGGCTGCCGGCTTCTTCTTGGCTGCCACTTTCCTTACTGCAGGCTTTTTGGCTGCCGGCTTCTTCTTGGCTGCCACTTTCCTTGCTGCAGGCTTTTTGGCTGCCGGCTTCTTCTTGGCTACCACTTTCCTTGCTGCAGGCTTTTTGGCTGCCGGCTTCTTCTTCGCTACGGTTTTCTTGGCTGCCGGCCTCTTGGCTGCCGGCTTCTTGGTTGTGGTGCTTGCTGCTTTGGTTTTTGTAGCCATCTTCATTCCTTAAAAAAATTATCTGACTCAACCCAGGCACTGCATTGCGTGCAACCACTGCACTCCCAAACGCCTTTCTCCCTTACCATAAAACGTTAGTAACGTTTGGTGGTCGCATTCTACGCATGATTAAAATTCAAGTGCAATAGCTTTGTGCATTTAACAACAATATTTTTTACACCATCAGGAAAAGTGTTCGCCTGAAAATAACTGCTTTATCGTTTCCCGCTCGCGCACCAATTGCACTTCAGCACCATGCACCATCACTTCTGCAGCACGTGGACGAGAGTTGTAATTGGAGCTCATACTCATGCCGTATGCACCCGCCGACATCACCGCCAGCAGGTCGTTCTGGGCAATGGCCAGCTTGCGTGCATGACCAAGAAAATCCCCGGTCTCGCACACCGGCCCCACCACCTCATATTGCTGCGCCGTCTCGTCGCGCGGCTGCACCGGCTGGATGTGATGCCAGGCATCGTAAAGTGCGGGACGCATCAGGTCGTTCATCGCCGCATCGACGATGGCGAAATTCTTTTCCTCGCCGTGCTTGAGATATTCCACACGGGTCAACAGCAGGCCCGCATTACCCACCAGCATGCGTCCCGGTTCAACGATCAGCTTTTCGCCGCGCCCGTGCAATGCCTGTAGCAGTGCGCCGGCATAATCGACAATCGACGGCGGCGTTTCATTGTTGTAGCAAATGCCGAGGCCGCCGCCGAGATCGAGGTGTTCCAGCCGGATGCCTTCCGCCGCCAGACGATCAGTCAGCGCCAGCACCTTCTCCGTCGCCGCGACGAATGGACTGATCTCAGTCAGTTGCGAACCGATGTGGCAATCCATTCCGGTCACGCGCAAGTGCGGCATGGCCGCCGCTTTGCGGTACAGGTCAAACGCCTCGGCGTAAGCCACGCCGAATTTGTTCTGCTTCAACCCGGTGGAAATATACGGATGGGTCTTCGCATCGACATCCGGGTTTACGCGCAGACTCACCGGGGCGACTGCACCCAGTTGCCCGGCCACTTCGTTCAGGCGTTCCAGTTCCGCTTCCGATTCCACGTTGAAACACAGGATGCCGGCTTCGAGTGCCAGTTTCATTTCGGCTGCCGTCTTGCCCACACCGGAGAACACCACCTTGCCTGCCGCGCCACCTGCCGCCAGCACGCGTTGCAATTCGCCGCCGGAAACAATATCGAAACCCGCACCGAGCTGCGCCAGCAAATGCAGGACGGCCAGATTGGAATTTGCTTTTACTGCATAGCAGATCAGGTGCTCGCATCCCTGCAGCGCTTCGGAAAATTGGCGGTAGCCATTTTCCAGCGCGCTGCGCGAATACACATAGCATGGCGTGCCAAAACGCTGCGCGATGTCGTCCAGCGACACATCCTCCGCATACAGTCGGTTTTGCCGGTACTGGAAATAGTCACTCATGGTCATTGGCCTGCGGCAGGCTGAGCCTGTGCCGGAGCAGGTGGCGGCATAAACAGCGGCCCTTTGTGGCCGCAGCCTTGCAGCATCAGCACCAACAGCAACATAATGCCAGCCGTGACGGCAACAGGATCACGCATGGTTGCATCCTTAAAATGAAATTCGAAAGCAGGATTATATGACGGAAAGTGAATTCAACGAATTGGCCGATGCGGTATTCAAGCGCATCGAACAAACCATCGACAACTGCGGTGCCGATATTGACTGTGAAGCCAACGGTCCGGTGCTGGAACTGGAATTCGACGACGGCTCGCAAATCATCATCAACCGCCACGGCCCGAATCAGGAAATCTGGCTCGCCGCACGCTCCGGCGGATTCCACTATGCGCTCGATAACGGGCAATGGCTCAGCCGCCGCGACGGCAGCGAACTGTTTGCCAAGCTGGAGGAACTGGTCAAGCTGGGATGCGGGGAGTCGGTAACCTTCTGACCGCAGTTATGGCAGCACGGTATCGCGCCTCCGCAACTCCCTGCGCCGCCGCTGATAATCCGGACATACGGTTGCCACCACCTGCCAGAACGCAGGAGAGTGATTCATCTCGACCAGGTGCGCCAGCTCGTGCACTACGACGTAGTCGATCAGCCGCAACGGCATCTTGATCAGGTGCCAGTTCAGGCGCACCGTGCCACGCGCAGTGCAACTGCCCCACTGGGTGCGCGCGGAAGACAACGCCACCATGCCGGGCGACACCTGCATCAACAGCGCGTAGCGCGCCACGCGTTGTTTGAACAGCACTTCAGCCTCGCGCTGGTACCACTGCGTTACCATTTGCTCGATCACCTGCTGATTTGAGGCATCGGTAACGTGCACAAACAATTGCCTGCCGCGCAACAGCGGCGGCGCGCCAAACAAGCTGGCAACCACACGCAAGGTAAGCGGCTCACCCATGAACTTGATGAATTGACCGTCGACCCACAGCGGCGTTGGCGGCTGGCGCGCCTGCCAGTCCTCCAGCTTATCCACGATCCACCGCGCCTTGTCCTGCAGCACGCTGTGCAACCACTTCTCCGAAGCGCGCAGCGGCATGCTGACGGTCAGTCCGCGGTCGTCGATGCTCATCCCGATGCTGCGGCGTCGCTTGTCGCTGCGCTTGAGGGTATAGCTAATGGATTTGCCGGACAGTTCGATGCTGCGCTGTTCGATGGTCGGCGGGGCTATCGTACGTATCTTGAGCATCAGCGCAACCGCTCCACTTCCGCCTCGATCCACTCTTCCGCGCGACGGTTGATCTCTTCGGCTTTGAGTCCTGCAGGATCTATCGGTTGGCCGATACTCATGGTGATTACACCAGGATGCTTGAAGAAGGAATTGCGCCCCCACAGCTTGCCGGCATTGTGCGCCACCGGCACCGCCGGTGCGCCGCTGGAAGCGGCAAGCAATGCGCCGCCGATCTTGTACTTGCCGCGCTGGCCGTAGGGAATGCGCGTGCCCTCCGGAAAGATCACCACGCAGAATCCCGTCTGCAGGCGATCCTTGCCCTGCTTCAACAGCTGCTTCACGGCTTCGCGCCCATCGCTGCGGTCGATGGCGATCGGGCTGGTCATCGCCAACCCCCAGCCGAAGAATGGCAGCCGCAACAACTCGCGCTTGAGCACCCACACCTGCGGCGGGAACACTTTCTGCAGCGCAATGGTTTCCCACGCCGACTGGTGCTTGCACAGCAGAATGCACGGCTGCTTCGGGATATTCTCCGCGCCGCGCACTTCCATGCGGATGCCGCACACTACGCGCAACAGCCACAGCATGGTCAGCGCCCAGCCGGAAATCAGCCGGTAGCGCATAATCGGGTGCAGCGGGAACGACAACAGCGCCACCACCGTGAACACGGGAGTAATGACGATTTGCAGCAGCAGGAAAATCAGCGAACGGACAAAGACCATAATTATTCAGCCACGGATGAACACGGATTTACACAGATAAAATCCAAACCCGAAAAAATATGCTGAACTCTCATCCGTGAATATCCGTGTCCATCCGTGGCTAATCTGCGTCTCTCAAACCAATGCGGCAACTGCCTCGGCCAGGTCGGCATAAACCTGTGTGCCTTCCGGCAAGCCGCCCTTGGCGAGGGTTTTTTCGCCTTTGCCAGTACGTACCAGGATAGGCTGCGCACCAAGCCGCGCAACAGCTTCCAGGTCGCGCAGCGAGTCACCCACCGCCGGCACATCCTTGAGGTCCGTGTTGTAGCGTGTGGCGATCTCATCGATCATACCGCTCTTCGGCTTGCGGCAATTGCAGTTGGCTGCCGTCGTATGCGGACAGAAAAATATCGCATCGATACGTCCGCCGGCATGCACCACCGATTTCAGCATCTTGTCGTGAATGGCATTGAGCATCTGCATATCGAACAAACCGCGCCCCACACCGGACTGGTTGGTCGCCACCACCACGTGGTAGTCCGCCTGCGACAGGCGTGCGATCGCCTCCAGGCTGCCGGGAATAGGCTTCCACTCATCCGGACTTTTTATGAACTGTTCGGAGTCGTAGTTGATGACGCCGTCGCGATCCAGAATTATCAGTTTCATGGTTTATGCCGCAAGTTTCGAAATATCCGCCACCTGGTTCATCAGGCGCCCCAGATGCTGTAGCAGCACGGCGCGGTTCTTGCGCAATGCCGGGTCTTCGCACATCACCATCACCTTATCGAAGAAATCGTCGATGAACGGCTTCAGCGTGACCAGCACCTTCAGGTTCTGGCCATAGGCGCCACTCTCCAGGTATTTTTTCGCCAACGGCTCAACTCCCTGTATTGCCTGATACAGGTCGCGTTCCTGTTCTTCCGCAAACAGGGCGGGCTGAAGTTTCGCATTCGCCAGATCAGCCCCCAGCTCATCATGGTTCTTGCGCATGATGTTCTGCACTCGCTTGTTCGCCGCAGCGAGATCGGCCGCCGCCGATAGCACGGCAAATTCGCGCACACCTTCCAGCCGCGGCAGCACTTCGTGCAATCGGCCGTTCAACATATACAGCACCGCCTCGATGTGCGTCGCCTCAAAGCCGCGCTCACGCAGGTAGCCGCGCAGGCGCTCGAGCATGAAGCCTTCCACGTCGCCAGCCACAGTCGCGCTCAGCGTGCCCTCCGGGAAATTGCCGGC
>CAZMSI010000033.1:0-13135 GCA_964568895.1 uncultured Sideroxydans sp.
TTGGCGCGGTCTTGTTGACGAAATACGGAAAGGACATCTCGATGTGGCCGGACTGCGCCTCAAGCTTGTCCACCATTTCGCGCAGGATGCTCTCGAACGACTCCACCGAAATCTCGCGACCATGATGGTTGAGTATCTCGACGAAGCGCGACATGTGCGTGCCCTTGAAATTGTGCGGCAGGTGCACATACATGTTGAACATGGCGACGGTGTGCTGCACACCCACACTCTGATCCTTGACCACCACCGGATGGCGGATGCCCTTGATACCAACCTTGTCGATCGCCAGGTGACGCGTGTCGGCCAGATTCTGCACGTCGGGTATGGCGGTATGCTTGGCTTTCATGGCTGCCCTCATTTAAAACTCCGGAAATGTTGTAACCGGACTATTATACCTTAATAGTAGATAGATTTACTCAGGTATGATGCGCCGTATCGATGCTGCAATCCCCGCCGCATCAAGTCCGCATAGTTGCAGCAATTTTGCCGGGTCACCCTGTTCCACAAAGCGATCCGGCAGCCCCAGCTGCAGCAATGGCACCGTCACACCGCAGTTCGCCAGGCATTCCGCCACTGCGCTGCCGGCGCCGCCCTGCACCACGTTTTCCTCCACTGTCACCAGCAGGTCGTGGCCGGTGGCGAGCGAACGCACCAACTCCTCATCCAGCGGTTTGACGAAACGCATGTTGGCAACCGTGGCATTAAGCTCGTCGGCCACCTGCAACGATGGCGCCAGCATTGAGCCGAAAGCGAGGATCGCCACCTTCTCGCCCCGACGGCGCAACTCACCCTTGCCCAACGGCAGCGGCTGCAGCGTCTTATCGACTTTCACGCCCGGCCCCATCCCGCGCGGATAGCGCACCGCGCTCGGCGTATCGAGGTGGAATGCAGTGGTCAGCATCTGCCGGCACTCTTCCTCGTCGGCTGGCGCCATTACCGTCATGTTGGGCACACAGCGCAGAAAACTCAAGTCGAAACTGCCGGCATGCGTCGCGCCGTCCGCGCCGACCAGCCCGCCGCGGTCGATGGCCAGTACCACCGGCAAATTCTGGATCGCAACGTCGTGGATCAACTGGTCATAGGCACGCTGCAGGAAGGTGGAATAGATCGCCACCACCGGCTTGTAGCCATCGCAGGCCAGGCCGGCGGCAAAGGTCAGCGCATGCTGCTCGGCGATGCCGACGTCGAAATAGCGCTCGGAAAATCTTTGCGAGAACTCGACCATGCCCGAGCCTTCGCACATCGCCGGCGTAATGCCGACCAGGCGCGGATCATGCTCCGCCATGTCGCACAGCCAGTCGCCGAACACTTGGGTATACGTCGGTTTACCGCTCTCCTTGGGCGTGATGCCGTTGCTCGGGTCGAATTTTCCCACCCCATGGTACAGCACGCTGTCTTCCTCGGCATGGGCGTAACCTTTGCCTTTCTGCGTCACCACATGCAGGAACTGCGGGCCTTCCAGCTTGCGGATATTGCGCAGGGTATCGGTCAGCACTTCGAGGTCGTGGCCGTCGATCGGGCCGATGTAGTTGAAACCGAATTCCTCGAACAGCGTGCCCGGAATCACCATGCCCTTGAAATGTTCCTCGGCACGCCTGGCAAATTCCAGCACCGGCGGCATGCCTTTCAATACTTTCTCGCTGCCGCGCCGCATCGCCGCATAGAAACTTCCGGATATCAGCTTGGCCAGGTAGTTGTTGAGCGCACCCACCGGCGGCGAGATCGACATGTCGTTATCATTCAGGATTACCAGCAGATTGGCGTCCAGCGTGCCGGCGTTGTTCAGCGCTTCGAACGCCATGCCGCCGGTCATCGCACCATCGCCGATCACCGCAATGGCACGGCTGTCGGAACCGGCCAGCTTGGCCGCCACCGCCATACCCAGCGCGGCCGAGATCGAGGTACTGGAATGCCCGGTGCCGAACGCGTCATATTCGCTCTCGCTGCGCTTGGGGAAGCCTGAAATGCCGTTCAGCATGCGCAGCCCCGGCATCTCACCCCGCCGCCCGGTGAGTATCTTGTGCACGTAGGTCTGATGACCGACATCCCACACCAGTTTGTCGTGCGGCGTATTGAACATGTAATGCAGCGCAATGGTCAGCTCCACCGTGCCGAGATTGGACGACAGGTGGCCGCCGGTCTTGCTTACTGACTCAATCAGGAACTGGCGCAGTTCGTCCGCCAGTTGCGGCAACTGCTTGCGCTCCAGCTGGCGCAGGTCATCCGGATTATTGATGGTGTTGAGCAATGCGTACATCAGAACTTTCGCAATACGATAAAGTCGGCCAGTTCGCGCAGACGGTGCGCATCCTCGCCGAACGGGGCCAGCGCAGCCAGCGCTTCATCGTGCAGGCCGGCGGCCATCTGTTGCGCCGCCGCCGCACCGAGCAGCGTGACATAGGTCGGTTTGTTGTTATCGGCATCCTTGCCCGCAGTCTTGCCCAGCGTGGCGGTGTCGGCCTCGCTGTCGAGTACGTCGTCCACCACCTGGAAAGCAAGACCGACGCATTTGCCGTAGCGATCCAGCGCCTCCAGTTGCGCGCTATCCAGCGGCTGCCCGCAATAGGCGCCGAGCAGGACGGCAGCACGGATCAGCGCACCGGTCTTGTGGATATGCATCTGCTCCAGCTCGGGCAGGCTGAGCTGCCTGCCCACGCTGGCCAGGTCGATGGCCTGGCCGCCGGCCATGCCGCGTGAGCCGGAGGCCGTGGCCAGCAGCCTGACCATCTCCATCTGTCGCGCCGGATCATCGCTCAGACAGTGCCCGGCCAACAACTGGAAGGCCAGGCTTTGCAGGCTGTCGCCGACCAGCAGTGCGGTGGCTTCGTCGTATTCGACATGGCAGGTCGGTTTGCCGCGGCGCAGCACGTCGTTGTCCATGCATGGCATGTCGTCGTGCACCAGGGAATAGGCATGGATCAGTTCGACCGCGGAGGCGGCAATGCTGACGCGCTCGATATCCGCATTGACCAGTTCTCCGGCGGCAAACGCCAGTAGCGGCCGCACGCGCTTGCCGCCTTCCAGCACGCTGTAGCGCATCGCGGCATGCAGGCGCTGTGGCTCGGTATCGCCCTGCGGCAACAGACGGCGCAACACGTCCTCGAAATCATGCTGGTGACTGGCGACCCAGCTCTGGAAATCAGACATCTTCGCGCTTGGCGGCATCACCCGGAATGGAGAAATTTTTCAGCGTGCCCTCTTCCAGTACACGCACCTGCTGTTGCGCCTCATCCAGGCGACCGCGGCAGAGCTGCAGCAATTCGGCACCGCGCTGGTAAGCCGCGAGCGACTCTTCCAGCGACAGCTTGCCCGCTTCCATGTCGGCCACCACCTGTTCCAACTCAGCCAGCGCGGCCTCGAAGCTCAACGTTTTGTGCGACTTTCCGGCCATATGCCCATCCGATTGCGAAAGGGGGACATTCTACTAAACCCCTTAAGCCGGGACAATTTTTTGTTGCTCCCCCCTCGATTTTGAGGGAAAATCCCCTCCCTTTTTCCCAACCGTATTCACCATTTTTCGCGAGGAGGATGTGGGTATGACCGACATTGCAACGCCCGAACAAATCAGCCAGGTTTCCGCGCAACCGCCGCTGCGTTGGTTCTTCGACCCCAAGGTGCTGGAGGTGGAACAGCGCGTGCTGTTCGATCAGGGGCCCGGCTATGTCGGACATGAACTTATGGTGCCCAATCTCGGCGATTATCACACGCTGGAAAGCATGGACAGCGCAAAGATGCTGGTGCGCAACGACAATGGTGTCGAGTTGCTGTCCAATATCTGCCGCCACCGCCAGGCCATCATGCTGCAAGGCCGCGGCAGCGCCAGGAACATCGTGTGCCCGCTGCACCGCTGGACCTACCAGATGGATGGCAAGCTGCTGGGCGCACCGCATTTCCCGCAGAATCCCTGCCTGCACCTGAACAAGAAGCCGCTGCAGAACTGGAACGGCCTGCTGTTTGCCGGCCAGCGAGATATCGCCAGGGACCTGGCCGCGATCCCGGCATTCGAGGAAATCGATTTTTCCGGCTACCTACTGGATCGCGTAGAGGTGGACGAATACAACTTCAACTGGAAGACCTTCATCGAGGTATACCAGGAAGACTACCACGTGGTGCCATTTCATCCCGGTCTTGGCCAGTTCGTCGACTGTGATGACCTGCAGTGGAAATTCGGCGAGTGGTACAGCGTGCAGACCGTCGGCATCAATAATGCATTACGCAAGCCGGGCAGCCCGGTGTACGAGAAATGGGCGGAACAGGTGCTGCGCTACAACAATGGTGAACTGCCGAAATATGGCGCGATCTGGCTGACTTACTATCCCAACATCATGATCGAGTGGTACCCCAATACGCTGGTGGTCAGCACCATCGTGCCGCGTGGCGTGGACGCTTGCACCAACATCGTTGAATTCTACTATCCCGAGGACATCGCGCTGTTCGAGCGCGATTACGTCGAGGCGGAAAAGCAGGCCTACCGCGAAACCGCGGTGGAGGACGACATCATCTGCCTGCGCATGCACCAGGGCCGCCGCGCCCTGTACCAGCAGGGCCTCGAGGAAGTCGGCCCCTACCAATCACCGACTGAGGACGGCATGCTGCATTTCCACGAATTCCTGCATCGCACGCTGGATCCGCACCTTAAGTAACGTTCGCATGGGTGCGCTGTGGATGCTCGCAGCCGGTTTTCTGTTCGGCTGCATGGGCGTATTCGTCAAGCTCGGTGCGGCGCACTTCTCCAGCAGCGAACTGGTATTCTACCGCTCGCTATTCGGCCTGCTGCTGGTTTACGTCATGTTGCGCAAGAGGAGCCTTTCATTCGCTACCCCGCATGCCATGGGGCACGTCTGGCGCGGACTGTCCGGCAGCGCAGCGATGATCCTGTTCTTCTACTGCATCAGCGTGCTGCCGCTGGCCACGGCGATCACGCTGAATTACACCTCGTCACTGTTCCTTACCCTGCTGACCATCCTGCTGCTCAAGGACCGTTTTCACCTGCCGCTCACCGTCGCACTCGCGGTCGGTTTCAGCGGTGTGGTGCTGTTGCTGCGCCCCACACTGGACCACAACCAGCTGCTGCCCGGCCTGCTCGGCCTGTGTTCCGGGCTGTTCGCCGGCGTGGCGCTGCTCAACGTGCGCCAGCTCGGCAGGCAGGGCGAGCCCGCATCGCGTATCGTGTTCTATTTCAACCTGATTGCCACCGTGGTCAGCGGCTTGTGGATGCTGCACACACCGCTGCATGCGCCGACCCCGGGCAACCTGCCGCTGCTGATCGCCATCGGCGCCTGCGCCACGCTGGCGCAACTCGCCATGACCCGCGCCTACCGTCTGGGCCAGACCCTGTCGGTCAGCACTTTATCCTACAGTACCATCGCCTTCGCCAGCCTGTTCGGTATGCTGCTATGGCATGAGATGCTGCCGCTGTCCGGATGGCTGGGGATACTGCTCATCGTCACCAGCGGTGTGTTAAGCTTGAAACTGGCCCCAAAGCATACAGAGCCGGCCAACATCAAATAAACTAGGAAGAATGCATCATGATCACCATTCAGCAAACCGCCAACCTGGTCAACATCGCCGTACTGGGCGAATTCACCCTGGCCGATTTCAAACAGTTCGAGGAACAGGCGCTGTACAAGCTCGAGACACCGGGCGAGCTCAACCTGCTGTTCGACCTGCGCGACATGATCGGTTACACGCTGGACGTGGCATGGGAAGAACTCAAATTCTTCCGGCGCGAACACAACCATGATTTCAGCAAGATCGCGGTGGTTACCAGCAATCAGTGGCAAACCTGGCAGGCATGGCTGTCGCGCCTGTTCGTGGATGCCGATATTCGTGCGTTCGAGTATTATGAGGAAGCGCTGGCCTGGGCCTCGGCATGAATCCGTACATTCCAAAAAAGTGCCCCTGGAGGGTAATCCAGGGGCAAACAGTGTCCCCACGTTGCGTTAGGGACTCCCGTTCAGGGAGGGTAAACGGGGAATAGCTTGCGCTATACAACGCATCAGGCATTGCTAATATTTAAAAGTTCCTGAGAGCCATAATTTTTTAACCATCACCGCAACACAGGCTGTCCTTTGCCCCCCTCATGCAGCATATTAATTGACAGTTTTACTCTGGTAAGAGTAGGCTGATTCATCCGCATCAGTCACTTAAAGAGCAAGGAGGGTCATCATGAATACCAGAATTCCAGCTCCAGCCTTACTAGCACTCCTGTTCGTATCGGGCAGCGCTTTTGCCGCGGCAGGAAAAGTTATGATTTCTTCGCCGGCAGACGGTTCAACATTCGGCTCCGGCGACAGGATCGTTTTGAAATACGATGCCGTTCCCGGCCCGGACGGCGACCACCTGCACCTCAATGTTGACGGCAAGCGGATGGATGTTATCCATCGGCTGAAAGGTACGGAAGAAGTCGATCCACTGGCTCCCGGAAAGCACCACATCTGCCTCGCCATTAATACCAGTTCGCATGTCCCGACCGGCGCAGAGGGATGCATTGACGTTACCGTCAAATGAGCAACGCGCAAAACCTGACCTACGCAGTGGTACAGGTTGCGCATAATTTTGGCGCAATGGCGACAGTGGGCGGTTCGCTGGCAGCAATAAGGTTCCGCAGCCCGGAAACCAGGGTAAAGCTGGCCAGACTGGCTTTGGGCGGATGGGTGACACAGGGCGCAAGCGGCGCGGCATTTGGCGCGGTGAGTTATTACTTCTACCGCCAGTTGCCGGATATCGCAGGAATTGCCGTCATTGCACTGTTCATAAAGATGGCCTGCGTAGCTATCGGCATTATCCTGCTGTCGGCCTATCTGCCGCGAAACGGCAACTGGAGCGAGGGGGCAAGACAAAACGCGTGGCTGGCTTCATCGGCGCTGGCTATCATCGCACTGACGGCAGCTGCTTTCCTGCGCTGGTTTTCCTAGTACCGAATGATACGCAACAAAAAAGCCGGGCGGAGCCCGGCTTTTTTAACTATTGCACTTCGCTTATTCGGCAGCAACTTCCACCGGCTGTGCCTCTTCCGGACGGTCCAGCAACTCGACCAGCGCCATCGGCGCATTGTCACCATTGCGGAAACCGAACTTGAGGATGCGCGAATAGCCTCCATTACGGCTGGCATAACGCGGGCCCAGTTCGTCGAACAGCTTGCTGACGATTTCGCGGTCGCGCAGGCGGGCAAAAGCCAGGCGGCGATTGGCCAGGCTGGGAGTCTTGCCCAGAGTCAGGATCGGCTCGGCCACGCGGCGCAGTTCCTTGGCCTTGGGCAAAGTAGTCTTGATCACTTCGTGACGCAGCAGCGAAACGGTCATGTTGCGCAGCATCGCCAGACGGTGGCTGCTGGTGCGGTTGAGTTTTCTCAGTCCTAAACGGTGACGCATGATTATTCCTCTCTTACTTCTTAACAGCCGCCGGTTTAATGCTCAACGGCAGCCGGCCAGTTTTCCAGCTTCATGCCCAGCGACAGGCCATGCTCAGCGAGTACCTGCTTGATCTCGTTCAGCGACTTGCGGCCCAGGTTGGGGGTGCGCAACAGGTCGTTTTCGGTGTACTGGATCAAATCGCCGATGTAATGGATGCTTTGCGCCTTGAGGCAGTTCGATGAACGTGGCGTCAGCTCCAGATCGTCAACCGGACGCAGCAGCATCGGGTCGACCTGCGGTGCCTGCGGCTTTTCTACCGGAGCCGGCGTGCCTTCCAGTGCAGCAAACACCGAAAACTGCTCGACCAGGATACGTGCAGCATAACGAATGGCTTCTTCCGGATCGATCGCACCGTTGGTCTCGATGTCCATCACCAGCTTGTCGAGGTCGGTGCGCTGTTCCACGCGCGCGCTCTCCACCGCATAGCTGACGCGGCTGACCGGGCTGAACGAAGCATCCAGTGTGATATGGCCGACAGAACGGCTTTCGCCGGGCGCCTGACGCGCAATCGCGGAAACATAGCCGCGCCCCTGCTCGATCTTGATTTCCATATCCAGTTTGCCGTCCGCAGTCAGGTGGGCGATGACGTGATCGGGGTTGATCACTTCAACGTCGGCGCTGCCGGCGATATCGCTGGCAGTCACCACGCCCGCGCCTTCCTTCTGCAAGGTCAGCACGACTTCCGGAGCGTTGTGCAGCTTGAGCACCAGTCCTTTCAGGTTCAGCAGGATGTCCACGACATCTTCCTGTACGCCCTCAATGGAGGAATACTCGTGCAATACGCCGGCGATCTTGACTTCGGTCGGAGCATAGCCCGGCATCGAAGACAACAGGATACGGCGCAGGGCATTGCCCAGCGTATGTCCGTAACCGCGCTCAAAGGGCTCCATTACGACCCGTGCCTGGGTCGAGGAATGCCTTTGCACGTCGATGATACGGGGCTTCAAAAACTCGTTGTTATGCATTATGCGACTCCGCGTGGATTACTTGGAATACAACTCGACCACCAGGTGTTCGTTGATGGTAGCAGGCAGTTCGGCGCGTTGCGGTCTGGCCTTGTAAGTGCCTTTCATGGCCTTGGCGTCCATTTCCAGCCACTCCGGAAATCCGCGTTGCTCTGCGGCTTCCAGCGCTGCCTTGATACGCAGTTGGGCCTTGGACTTTTCCGCCACTTCCACCACGTCACCGGGACGCACCTGATAGGACGGAATATTCACGCGCTTGCCGTTCACCAGAATGGCGTTGTGACGCACCACCTGGCGCGCTTCAGAACGCGAGGCACCGAAGCCCATACGATAGGACACATTGTCCAGGCGCGACTCCAGGGATTGCAGCAGGTTTTCGCCGGTAATACCGCGCTTGCGGTCGGCAGCGAAATAGGTCAGACGGAACTGATGCTCCAGCACCCCGTAAACACGGCGCAGCTTCTGTTTTTCACGCAGCTGACCGCCGTATTCGGATACGCGCTGGTTCTTCTTCTGTCCATGCTGCCCAGGCGGATAGGCGCGGCGCTCGACCGCACACTTGTCGGTAAAGCACTTCTCACCCTTCAGGAACAACTTCTCGCCTTCACGGCGGCACTGACGGCACTTTGCATCAAGATTTCTAGCCAAGGTCTGTCTCCCAAAAATTAAATACGGCGCTTTTTCGGCGGACGGCAGCCGTTGTGCGGCACCGGTGTAATATCGGAAATGCTGGTGATCTTGAAACCCACCGCATTCAGCGCACGCACCGCCGACTCACGGCCGGGACCCGGCCCCTTGATACGCACCTCGAGGTTTTTCACGCCGCATTCCTGCGCCGCCTTGCCAGCCTGCTCTGCAGCAATCTGCGCAGCAAACGGCGTGCTCTTGCGCGAGCCCTTGAAGCCGTTTCCGCCGCTGGTCGACCAGGACAGGGCATTGCCCTGACGGTCGGTGATCGTCACGATGGTGTTGTTAAAAGAAGCATGGACGTGGGCAATGCCCTCGGCCACGTTCTTTTTGACTTTCTTGCGCACTCGCGTGCTGGCTTTAACCATGTCTCAAATCCTCTCTACAATTACTTCTTGGCGCCGGCGATGGCTTTGCGCGGCCCCTTGCGGGTGCGCGCATTGGTACGGGTGCGCTGGCCGCGGCTCGGCAAGCCGCGCCGATGGCGCAGGCCGCGATAGCAGCCCAGATCCATCAGGCGCTTGATGTTCATCGTCACTTCGCGACGCAGATCGCCTTCGACCGTGTATTTAGCGACCTCGTCACGCAGCTTGTCCATCTCGCTGTCGTTGATATCCTTCATCTTGGTGGACGGTACAACGCCAACCGCGGCACAAATCTGACGCGCACGAGTGCGACCAACGCCGTAAATCGCAGTCAGTGCGATCACGGCATGTTGATGATTTGGAATGTTTACTCCTGCAATACGAGCCATGCAGCTACCCTATCATTCAAAAAAATAATTATACCATTAACCAGCAATGATTTACTCAATCAGCCCTGGCGTTGCTTGTGGCGCGGATCGCTGCTGCAAATCACGCGTACCACCCCGTTGCGCCGGATGATTTTGCAGTTCCGGCAAACCTTTTTTACGGATGCTTGCACTTTCATTTCACTCTCCTCAACATCAATCGTTGCTACTTGGCGCGAAATACGATGCGCGCCCTGCTTAAATCATACGGCGTCAATTCCACCGTTACCTTGTCGCCCGGCAGAATGCGAATGTAATGCATGCGCATCTTGCCCGATATATGGCCCAGCACCACATGGCCGTTTTCCAATTTGACGTGAAAGGTCGCATTCGGCAGGGACTCGATAATCTCGCCCTGCAACTGAATCACATCCTCCTTGGTCATCAGCGCACAAGTCCACCCTTAAAGTTGGCCTTCTTCAACAGGCTCTCATACTGGTGCGACATCAGATAGGATTGCACCTGAGCCATGAAGTCCATCGTCACCACCACCAGAATCAGCAGCGACGTTCCACCGAAATAAAACGGCACATTCCATTTGATTACCAGAAATTCCGGCAACAAACATACCAGCGACACATATACCGCGCCGACCAAGGTCAGGCGCAGCATGATTTTTTCAATATAACGCGCAGTCTGCTCGCCGGGACGGATGCCGGGCAGGAATGCGCCGCTCTTTTTCAGGTTGTCTGCCGTGTCCTTCGGGTTGAATACCAACGCCGTATAGAAAAAGCAGAAAAACACAATTGCCGCGGTATAAAGCAATACGTAAATCGGCTGCCCCGGGGCCAGCTTGTCGCTGACATCCTTCAGCCACAGCATGCCCGGACCGCTGCCGAACCAACCCGCCACCGTCGCCGGGAACAGGATGATGCTGGAGGCGAAGATCGGCGGAATCACACCCGCCATGTTCAGTTTCAGCGGCAGGTGCGAACTCTGCCCGCCATATATCTTGTTGCCAACCTGGCGCTTGGCATAATTCACCAGCACCTTGCGCTGCCCGCGCTCCACGAATACCACCAGCGCAGTGATGGCCACGGCCCCGATCAGCAGGAACAGTACCAGCGGGATCGAAAATGCACCGGTACGCGCCATTTCCAGCGTACTGCCGATCGCACGTGGCAGACCGGCGGCAATACCCGCAAAAATGATCAGCGAAATGCCGTTACCCAGACCACGCTCGGTGATCTGCTCGCCCAGCCACATCAAAAATATGGTGCCGGTGGTCAGCGTCACCACGGTGGTCATCCGGAACATCATGCCCGGATCGGGAACCAGCCCTTTTTGCGATTCCAGCGCCACGGCAATGCCGAAAGCCTGGAACATTGCCAGCACCAGTGTGGCATAGCGCGTGTACTGGGTAATTTTCCTGCGCCCTGCTTCGCCTTCCTTCTTCAACTGCTCCAGATGCGGCACCGCAATGGCCCCCAACTGGAAAATAATGGAAGCCGAAATGTACGGCATGATTCCCAGCGCAAAAATCGTGAAGCGTGACAGCGCACCACCGGAAAACATGTTGAACATGCCGAGGATGCCGTTCTTCTGCGACTTGAACAGGTCGGCCAGCACCACCGGATCAATACCGGGCACCGGAATGTGCGCACCAATGCGATACACCACCAGCGCGCCCAGCAGAAACCACAGACGCTTGCTGAGATCTCCGTATTTGGCGCCACCCGCCTTGCCCATTGCGCTCACCGGCTACCCTACTCCGCCACGCTGCCGCCGGCTGCTTCCACTGCGGCGCGCGCGCCCTTGGTCAGCAGCAATCCCTGCAGCTTGACCGCGCGCTTCAACTCGCCGCACAGGATCACTTTGGCAGACAATGCAGTCGCCGGCACCACGCCGGCCTGTTTCAGCGCCAGCAGGTCGATATCATCGACCGGCATTTTCTGCAGATCGGACAGGCGCACCTGCGCACAATCGTTGCGCGTCATCGAAACGAAACCACGCTTCGGCAAACGACGCTGCAGCGGCATCTGGCCGCCCTCGAATCCCACCTTGTGGAAACCGCCGGCGCGCGACTTCTGCCCCTTGTGACCACGCCCCGCTGTCTTGCCCAGACCGGAACCGATACCGCGACCGACGCGGCGCGCTGCCTTCTTGGAACCTGCAGCAGGTTTAATTTGATTGAGTTCCATTTACGCCTCGCACTTAACCAGGTAATACACTTTGTTGATCATGCCGCGCACCGCCGGAGTGT
This sequence comes from uncultured Sideroxydans sp., assembly GCA_964568895.1. Lineage (GTDB taxonomy): Bacteria > Pseudomonadota > Gammaproteobacteria > Burkholderiales > Gallionellaceae > RI-121. Next base: position 12,061 of record CAZMSI010000033.1, read on the forward strand.
CTTCCACTTCGACCGTGTGATGCATGCGACGCAGCCCCAGGCCGCGCACGCAAGCGCGGTGCGATTGCTTGGTGCCGATCGGGCTCTTGACCAGCGTTACTTTGAGTTTCTGTGCCATGATTACCCCAGAATTTCTTCTATGCTCTTGCCGCGCTTGGCAGCAACTTCAGCCGGAGAGTTCAGCGCCTGCAAACCATTCAGGGTCGCACGCACCACGTTGTAGGGATTGCTTGAGCCGATGCACTTGGCCAGGATATCGCGCACCCCGACCGCCTCGAATACTGCGCGCATCGCGCCGCCGGCAATAATTCCGGTACCTTCAGACGCCGGCTGCATGAACACCTTGGCAGCGCCATGGCGACCGATCACTGCATGATGCAGCGTGCCGTTTTTCAGATTCACCTTGACCATCTTGCGACGCGATTCATCCATTGCCTTCTGCACGGCTACCGGCACTTCTTTCGACTTGCCCTTGCCCATGCCTACGCGGCCATCGCCATCACCGACAATGGTCAATGCGGCAAAACCCATGATCCGGCCACCCTTGACCACCTTGGTCACACGGTTGACCGAAATCATTTTTTCGATCATGCCGTCGCCACGATCTTCCGCTTGCTGAAATTTTCCTTGTCCCTTAGCCATCTTTACACCTCAGGTTAAAACTGCAGACCATGTTCACGCGCGGCTTCCGCCAGCGCCTTGACTCGACCATGGTATTTGTAGCCGGAACGGTCGAACGAAACTTTGGTAACGCCAGCGCTCTTTGCCTTTTCGGCAATGCGCTTGCCCACCACTGCCGCCGCCTTGGCATTGCCGCCATTGGCCAGCTCCTTGCGCACTTCCGCCTCCATAGTGGAAGCGCTTGCCAGCACCTTGCCGCCGCAAGCGGAAATCACTTGCGCGTATATATGCAGGTTGGTGCGATGAACAGCCAAGCGCACGGCCTTTTGTTCAGCGATACGGGCACGGGTTTTGCGTGACCTGCGCTGACGCGTTGCATTCTTGTTCAACATATCCGCCTCAATTATTTCTTCTTGGTTTCTTTCAGGATGACCACTTCATCCGCATAACGCAC